>CAZXTV010000138.1:0-5439 GCA_964643705.1 uncultured Arenimonas sp.
CGCGTCTCGCAAACCTCGGGCCTGGCCGCGTTCCATGACAACGAATCCACCCGCGTGAACGAGCCCCTGTCCGGCGGGCCGTTCCGGGGTTTCCTGGCCGCCCTGCACGCGCTGCAGCTGGCCTTCCCGCCGGGCGAGGACTCACCCATCCGCACCGCCCTGGTCACCGCCCGTTCCGCGCCGGCGCACGAACGCGTCATCCTCACGCTGCGCGAGTGGGGGGTGCGGCTGGACGAAGCCATGTTCCTCGGCGGCCGCGACAAGGGCCCCTTCCTGCAGGCCTTCGGCGCCGACATCTTCTTCGACGATTCCCGGCACAACATCGAAAACGCGAGCCGGCACGTGGCGACCGGGCACGTGCCCTTCGGCGTCACCAACGAAACCTAGGCCGGCGTTGCCGCGGGCAAGGGCCGGCGCATCGCGTGGATGGACCAGGCAATCGCCGCCACCACCGCGCCGGCCGCGAACGCCGCCGGACCCGCGCCCACGCGTTCCCACATCAGGGCCGCAAGGCCGGCGCCCAGCACGCCACCCACGCCGGAACTGAATCCGTAGAGCAGGCTTTGCCCCGCCACCGCGCGGCGGCCCGGGAAATACTCGGTGATCAGCCGCATGCAGCAGGCATGGAAGGTGGCGAAACTCAGGGCGTGCGTGGTCTGGGCCAGTGCCATCACCCAGAACAGGTCGGCGAAGGCCGCCACCACGGCCCAGCGCAGCACCGTCACGCCCAGGCAAACGCTGAGCAGGCGGCCGGCGCCGAAGCGCGCGATCAGCCGCGGCGCCTGCCAGAACATCGCGATCTCGATCAGCACGCCGATCGCCCAGAGCGCGCCGATGGCGGCGCCGGAATGGCCCGCTGCCTGCAGGTGCAGGGTGTAGAAGACGTAGAACGGGCCGAAACCCAGCTGCATCAGCATCGCCACCAGCAGGAAGCGGCGAACGCCCGGCCGCTTGAACAGATGCCCGGCTTCGGCCATCGCCGGCCCGACCAGTTCCGGCGGCCGGTCATGCCGGTGCGGCCAGGCCGACATCGCCATCGCCACGAACAGCGGCAGCGTCAGCCAGGGAAAGCTGTCGGCGCCAAAGCGGTCCATCAGCGCGCCATAACTCGACGCCACCAGCAGGAAACCGACCGAGCCCCAGACCCGCAGCCGACCGTACAGCTCGGGGCTGGGGCCCAGCGCGGTCAGGGTCATGGCTTCGAACTGCGGCATCACCGCGTTGTAGAACAGCCCGAAGACCACCATCACGCCCAACAGGGTCCAGGCCTCGCGGGTGAACAGGAAGCCGGCGAAACAAAGCGCCGTCAGCACGCAGCCAGCCAGGAACCACTCACCCGGACGGGCGCTGCGGCCGGCGAGTGCCGCCCAGGCAGGCGGCGCGATGATGCGCGTGCCGTACCACAGCCCCAGCATGGCGCCGATCACGAAGCCGCCGTGCCCCAGCGCGTCCACCCAGCGCCCGACGTAGGGCGTGTAGGCGCCCAGCGCGGCGTAGTACCAGAAATAGAAGGCGGCGAATCGCCAGAGGGAGCGGGGCATGGGCGCACGGGACCAAAAAGAAGGCCGGGCCCGAAGGCCCGGCCGTTGCATCATCGCCGTTTCCGCGGCTATCCGGTACTAGCGGACGCGGCGGCGGTCGATCGTTTCCCCGAGCTCGCGGTCGATGGGGCGTCGGGCCGCCACCTCACGCAGGGCCAGTTCGCGGGTTTCCAGCGTGCCCAGTCGCGTCTGGTCCTTGAGCTCCAGGAAACGCAGCTCGAACGGCGCGCCATAACCCGTCGGCAGCGTGCCCGGGCCGAAGGCCAGGTCGAGCTTGCGTTCGCCGGCTTCAAGCCAGTTCGCCGAATGGGCCTGGGCCACCGGCGCGGTGTCGCCCGTGGGACCCGTGGCATAGAGCACGCCGCGCAGTTCGTAGCGGCCCGCGGCCGCCACCTGCACGGGCAGGCTGAACTTCACGGTGCCCGGGTCGAACGCATAGGCGCCGCCCAGGCGGGCGGTGGGCCGGCTGACCTCGATGGCGGTGCGGGCGTCGCGCTGCACCGGGCCCTCCTCGCTGGCGGCACCGGCGAAGAGCTGCACTTCCCACAGCCCGGGCGTCGGGTCGGCGTCCAGCGGCAGCTGGCCGCTGGCCTTGCCGTCCTTGACCGACATCGGCCAGGACTGCCCGGAAGGCGATACCAGCTGGGCCTGCACGACGGCGCCCGCCAGGTCCGACTTGCCGCGGCGAAGGCGGGTGGCCACCTCGACGGTGTCGCCGGCCAGCAGGCGGCTGCGTTCGGACTGCGCCATCAGCACCACGCTGCTGTTGGGCTCGAACACATGCACCAGGTAACGGCCGGAAGCCTTGCTCAGCTGCAGCTGGAAGCGGCCCTGGCCCAGCGACGGTTCGAGCTGCACGATCACGGTGCCGTCGCTCACGTCCATGCCCGCTTTCTGCAGCTGGTCGGTGGTGGCCAGGCGCTTGAAGGCCGAGGCGGGCAGCGGCTGGCCGTTGCGCAGCAGGCGCACTTCACCCGGGTCCACCGCCGCCGACTTGGCGCCGGCTTGCGGACTGATGCGAACCAGCGCACCCGGTGCCGTGGTGGTGAGCGCGAAGCCGGACTTGAGCTGGCCGCCGTCCACGGCGGCCCAGAACTCCCGGCTCTGGGCAAGGTGGGGCGCGCTTGCCGCCAGGGGAGCGGCCGGGTCCATGGCCCAGGCCACGGCCACCGGCTGGCGTTCGAAGTCGCCCTGGGGCAGCGGCGCGGCGATGAGCTGCGACGGCTGCTGGTCGGCGGCGCCGGGCGGCAGCAGGGTTCCGGCCTGGGCCGAAGAGAAGGCGAGGGTGATCAGGCAGGCGATAAGGGTCTTGTTCATGGCTCAGGCCCCCATGTCCGAACGAAGGATGGTGTCGAGCCCGAAGCAGGCCCGGCGGCTTTGGCCGTGCGACAGCGGTTCGCGGTCACGCATGCGCGCCTTGTCCTGGAACCAGACGCTGCCGGCCGCGGACTGGCTCGAGCACTCCAGGAAACCGTCGGAACACGAGCTCAGCCAGTTCTGCGTGGTTTCCAGGCCGACATTGGCCGCGTAGCCGCCGCAGTAGCTGTCCGGGTCCCAGATGGCCGAATCCACGTCGGTGCCGACCACGCTGCGGAACGTCTTGGGCAGGGCGGGGCGACCGCTGGTGCCGTACAGCCAGCTGCTGTTGTAGCTGGCCATCCAGCTGGTCTGCTGCATGCGCACGGCGTCGTTCTGGTAGCCCAGCAGCCAGCCCAGGGCACCTTCGAAGACGTTGCCGTTGATCACCGCGTTGGCCAGCGGCGTGCCGGCCGAGGACGGTGCCAGGGCGTTGACGCGCACGGTCTTGCTGATGATGTTCGGGTAGCGGCTGTCCCAGGTCGGGTTCGACAGGATCCAGCGCATGACGTTGCCGCCGTTGCTGTGGGTGATGACGATCAGCCGGGTGATGCCGCGGCTCTTGATGAAGCCGTCAAGCTGGCCCGCCAGGCAGCCGGCCGCGGCGCTGTCCCACATGTACTTGGTGAAGTCGCAGTTGACCACCACGTAGTTGGCGGAATTTGGCAGGCCGCCGCGCACGTTGTTGACGAAGGTGGACGTCCAGTAGTCGGCGGTGGCGTTGGTTTGTTTGCCCGTGCCGTGCACGAAGGCGACGCCGGTGTTTGCGGTGCAGACGCTCGAAAGTGCCGCCAAGGCGGCGAAGATTAGATAGCGCACGATCCCTCCCCAGGAATTCGATGCGAAACGTGGTGTCCCCGTCCTTGCGTAACCCCGCCCGGTGGAATCCGGTGCTCCCCTGCGCCGGCGTATGGTGACCCACCCTACGGCTAAATCCGTGACGGTCAACACATTTCGATGCTGCAGTGCGGCACCGTATGGCGCTTGGGGGCGCCTCAGGTACAGCCGTGCTTACCCCGTATGGACATCGGTAGCCTTGTGCTGTCAGAACTCCAGCTCGAGCGCCGCGCACAGGTAATCGACCAGCGGCACGACGCCCTTGAAGCCCGACACCACGGCCTGGCGCAGGCGCGGGCCCAGCACCACCTCGTCGTCCAGGGCGTAGCCAGCGGTGAAGTCCTTGCGCTTGAGGTCGTCGACCAGCGGGTGGTCGGCGGGGAAGCCGCGCGGCGGGCGCACCAGGGTGTCGCCCCACATTTCATAGCGGCGCCGGAAGGCCGGGCTGCGCACGGCCTGGGTCCAGCCGGAGGGGTTGTCGACCAGGAACTCGCGGATCTTGCGCTGCACGTCCGGTTCCGGGTGCCAGATGCCGCCGCCCAGGAAACTGTTGCCGGGCTGGATGTGCAGGTAGAACGAGGGCGCCGGTACCTGCTTGCTGCGGGCATGGAAGAAGCGCGCGCCGCCCCAGGTCTTGTAGGGCGTCTTGTCGTTGGAAAAGCGGGTGTCGCGGTGGATCCGGAACAAGGAACCGCCGTTGCCACGCGGGTCGGCGCGGTAGTGCGGGCTGATCGCCAGCAGGTCGGGTTCGAGGTCGCCGATCAGCCGCTGGAACGGACCCTTGAGGTGGGCCTCGTAGTCCTTGCGGTGTTCCTCGAACCAGGGGCGGCTGTTGTTGCGCGCCAGGGCGCGCAGGAACTTGAAGGTCTTGTCGCTGAAGTAGGTGCTCATGCCAGGGACCGCTGGAGGTCGTGGCCCCAAGCTTCCAGGGCGTCGAGCCAGGCCTGCTTCGGGCCCGGTGGGTTGTCGGCCCGCAGTCTGGCGATGGCGGCGTAATAGGAGGTGAAGTCGTATTCGCTCAGGGTGTCGCCACCGCCCAGCCGGATGCGCCGGTACTGGTCCCAGCGTTCGCGTTCGGCCACGTCCAGGCTGTCGGGCCAGTTGCGCGCGCGATACCGGAACAGCAGTTCGCCGTAGCGCGGGTCGGTGAATTCCGCGGCCAGCGCCGCCAGGCCGGCAGGCGGCGTGCTGCGCACCTTCGGGAACAGGCGTTTGTCGCCTTCGGCCGGGAAGCCGTCGTAAAGCGCGGCATCGGCATCGGCTGGCTCGCGCGCGGCTTCGACGGCGAAGGCGCGACGCACGCGTTCGCCCAGGCCTGGCGTGCTGCGCAGGGTTTGCGCATGGGCCAGGCTGGCGGCCCGGTGAATGCCCAGGCGTTCGAAGTCGGCCTCGCGCAGGTGCGCCAGCGGCAGCAGCACCGGGCACTTGTTGGTGTGCACTTCCTTGAGCGGGATGCGATGTTCGCCCTCGGGCAGGTCGGCTTCGCGAACGAACAGGCGCTCGGCGATGTCTTCGGGCGACATGTCCAGCCAGCGCGAAGGGTCTTCGTCCAGGCTGGCGACGATAACCCGCGATTCGATGCGCGGATGCCGGGCGATCGGCGCCACCAGCGCCGCGCAGTGGCGGCTTGCCGGATAACGCGAGGAAATGTGCAGCAGCGGCGTCATGTTGGCCACGTCCAGCAGGCCGCCGACCTGGCGCTTGT
>CAZXTV010000139.1:0-5382 GCA_964643705.1 uncultured Arenimonas sp.
CGCAAGCAGGCCGAACTGGCCGAGTGGAACGCCGCACACTCCGGTGAAATCAACCAGCGTCGCCTGACCAATATCGGAAGCTTTCGAGCGTATGTGGCGGCCTATCTGCGCGCCCACGGCGGCATCCATCCCGGCATGACCCAGATGGTGCGCCAACTGGCACCCGGCCCGGAGGGGCTGCCGCTGGAGATCTACTGCTTCACTTCCGACATCCGCTGGGCCGAATACGAGGCCATCATGGCCGATGTGTTCGACCACCTGCTGGCCATCATCGGGGAGTTCGGTCTGCGCGTTTACCAGCAGCCGGGCAGCCATGATCTGCGCCAGGCGCTGGGCTCGACCCTGCCTGCGGCCCCACAAGACGTCGCGCAGGAAGGATAATCGCCACACACACCACGGCTGGGGAGAGCCAGACATGTTCGAGAAATTTTCACGCAGCTGGGGCCTGGTCAAGGCCTCGGCATCGGTGCTGCAGTCCGACAAGGAGTTGCTGGTGTTCCCGCTGCTTTCATCGATGGCGGCAATCCTGGTGGCCGCGAGCTTCATCGGACCGGCGATCGGGCTGGGCATGTTCCAGGGCGGCCGCGAGGAGTTCGGCGCGGTGGAGGCGATATGGGTCTTTGCCTTTTACCTGGTGCAGTACTTCGTGATCTTCTTCTTCAATACTGCCCTGGTCGGCGCGGCCATGATCCGCCTGGATGGCGGTGACCCGACCGTTTCCGACGGCCTGCGCATCGCGCGTGAGCGTTTCATTCCGATCCTGGGCTATGCCGCCATCGCCGCCACTGTCGGCCTGGCCCTGCGCGCGCTGGAGCAGCGGGCCGGCGCACTGGGATCCTTCGTGATCGGCCTGATCGGCGTGGCCTGGACGGTGGCAACCTTCCTCGTCGTGCCGGTGCTGGTGGCGCGCAACGTCGGCCCGATCGACGCGCTGAAAGAAAGCGCCACCCTGCTGAAGAAGACCTGGGGCGAGAACCTGATAGGCACCGGCGGCATCGGCATGGTGTTCGGCCTGCTGATCTTCCTGGTGCTGGTCGTGGGCCTAGGCCTGGCAATCGGCCTGGGATCGGCAACGGGCTCGGTTCCGCTGCTGGTGGTGCTGCTGGCCATCACCTTCATCGCCGTGCTGCTGATGTCGCTGGTGCAGGCCGCTCTGGCCGGCATCTACTCGGCTGCGCTGTACCGATTCGCCACGGTCGGTGATGCGCCCGAGGGTTTCGATGGCGTGGTGCTGAAGGACGCCTTTCAGCGCAAGGTGTGAGACCCGGCCCGACTTGCCCCATCCCGCTTGCTCGACAGCGCCGCTCCCGCAACGCGGCAGCGGCGCTGCTCGCGCATTGCCCACCTTGAGCGAACCCATCCATGAGCAGCGCGCCACGCCCCACCAGCATCGTCCTGCACCGCGCCTCGCACGCGCTGGAGGTGGTTTTTGACTCCGGCGAAACCTTCAGCCTGCCCTGCGAGTACCTGCGGGTGGAGTCACCCAGTGCCGAGGTGCAGGGCCATGGCCCGGGCCAGAAGGTGCTGGTGGCCGGCAAGCGAGATGTGAACATCGAGGCGATCGAACCGGTTGGGCATTACGGCGTGTTGTTGCGCTTCTCCGATGGGCACAACACGGGCATCTACAGCTGGACGACCCTGCTTGAACTGGGGCGTGAGCAGGGTGAGCGATGGCCGAAGTACCTGGCGGCGTTGCAGGCTGCGGGCTTGTCGCGCTAGCCATGCGGTGAGGCTCGGCCGCGGTGGGCCAAGGCCTGAGGTCTCCCCAGAAAATCACGCGAAAAACTCCTGGAGCTCGTCCACCTCGCTGAGGATGATTTGTCTAAGGAGATTTCGGTCGTACGGTAGAGAGCGAGCGGGGTCTGTCAGCCAGGCCCAGCCTTGGCGGTACCAGGAGTAGCGATTCTGATGGCTGACCTGGCGCGTCATGGGATTGGGCAGCGTCACTGAGTCAGTGCGCGCGGCCAGGTAGGCCACCCAGGCCGCGAACGTCGCCAGAGCATGCAGCAACAGCAGGACGGCAAGGCGTTTGGAATTTCGGCTTTGGCTGTTCTCCAAGCCCGCACCGAATTGGTTGCTCTTGAGGTCACGAAACGCAGTTTCGATCTGCCAGCGCTTTGCGTATAGCGCGATGAGGCCTGTGGCGCTGAGCTCTTCGGCCGATAGCGAGGTGCCGAGCAGCCACGGCTCCCGCGCAGCCTTGCGCGCCCGCTTGGCAGTAGTGCTCTGCTGTGGTGCGCCCTTCCGCGTCAGTTGTTCGCGTCCTTTGCGCGCACGCGCAGCGATCACCAGACGGATTGGCCACGGCGAGCCTTTGACCAGCAGCCAATCGCCCAGATCGACAGCAACCCGCTTTGCCAGGTCATGCAGATGGCTGCAGGCCTTCCACTCGGTCTTCTCTTGCCGCACCTGGGTGTTGCTGCGCACCCGCCCCACGTAGTCCCAGCCAGCTTTCTTCACCGCCCGAAACCAATCGCTGCGAAAGCCGGCATCGGTCACCACAATCGGGCGAGCCGTTGTCGGCAGCAATTTCCGAAGTTCGCAAAGGAACTTCTTTTGAGCAGATGGGTTGTTCATCTTGGACAGCGGAAAGATCATCTCGTACACGGTCAATGCACGGCCTTTTACCGGTGTCGCCGCACGCAGCAGGCACCAGCGTCCATCGCCCTTGAGGTCGGACCAGTCCACCAGCAACACGGGTCGGTCTTGCTGCGCCAGCCAAGCCGTCATCGCCGCATGAAGCGGAACGATAGCCCCGAAAACCTTGGGATTGCTGAGCAGTCGATCCAGCGCTTTGAGTGGTGCATGTGTTCGCAACGCACCCACCCAACTGCGCGCCAGGTCAGTCAAGGTCAGACGACGACCGTGAACCAAGGCCTCCACCGCACCGATCAGACGGGCGCGACGAGCGGCATGCATGGAATCGAACACAGAGCTCAAACAGCGGCGCAGAATACGGGTCGCGTGCATGGCAGGTCCTCAAGGTGTAGACAACCCGAGGAAAAAACCTGTCGTGCACGCGCTGTTTTCAACCAGAATAACCGACAACCCGTTGTTTGCGATAAGGAATATCTGGGGAGACCTCAGGCCGAGGCCCACCCTACGTTGCGCTAGCCGCGCGTCGATTCCAATGGCGCCTGGCCATGACGTCGCACGATCAGCATGGCCAGCTCCAGCGACTGCTCGTAATTCAGGCGTGGATCGACCGTGCTGCGGTAATCGCGGGCCAGGTCGGTGTCGGTGAGCTCGCGGGCACCGCCGGTGCATTCGGTGACGTTTTCGCCGGTCAGCTCCAGGTGCACGCCGCCAAGGCGGGTGCCGGCGGCCGCATGCAGGTCGAAGGCCGATTCGAGCTCGCCGCGGATATTGTCGAAACGCCGGGTCTTGTAACCGTTGCTGGTGCTTTCGGTGTTGCCGTGCATCGGGTCGCAGATCCACAGCACCCGGTGGCCTTCGCGGCGCACGGCTTCGAGCAGCGGCGGCAGCTTGTCGGCCACCTGCGCCGCGCCCATGCGGTGGATGAGCGCCAGCCGGCCAGGTTCATTCGAGGGATTCAGCACGTCCACCAGCTTGAGCAACTGCTCGGGCGTGACCGAGGGGCCGATCTTCACCGCCACCGGGTTGCGCAGCCCGCGGAAATACTCGACGTGGGCCCCGTCCAGCGCCGCGGTGCGCATGCCGATCCACGGGAAGTGCGTGGACAGGTTGAACCAGCCCCACTGGCGCGGCACCTGCCGGGTAAGCGCTTCTTCGTAGGGCAGCAGCAGCGCTTCGTGCGAGGTGTAGAAATCGGCGCGGTTGAGGTTGTGCAGGGTGTCGCCGGAGATCGTTTCCATGAACCGCACCGCGTCGCCGACGGCGGCGACCATGCGCCGGTACTCGTCCGACAGCGGCGAATGGCCGACCCAGCCCAGGTCCCAGTATTCGGGGTGGTGCAGGTCGGCGAAACCGCCGTCGATCAGCGCGCGCACGAAGTTCATCGTCATCGCCGAACGGGCGTGGCCCTTCACCATGCGCCGCGGATCGGGCAGGCGCGCCTGGGCGGTGAACTCGGGCTGGTTGATGAAATCGCCGCGGTAGCTGGGCAGCGAGACGCCGTCGCGTTCTTCCATGTCGGCCGAACGCGGCTTGGCGTACTGGCCGGCGAAACGGCCCACGCGCACCACCGGCAGGCGCAGCCCGTGCACCAGCACCAGGCTCATCTGCAGCAGCACCTTCAGGCGGTTCGAGACCAGGGCCGATTCGCAGTCGGCGAAGGATTCGGCGCAATCACCGCCCTGGAGCAGGAATCGCTTGCCTTCCTGGGCCTCGGCCAGCTGCTTCTTGAGCGACAGGATCTCCCAGGAGGTCACCAGGGGCGGCAGGCGGCTCAGCTCGCCGACCACGTCGGCCAGCGCGGCCTCGTCGGGATAACGCGGCTGCTGCGCGGCCGGCCGCGCACGCCAGCCCGCCGGCGTCCAGTCGGACGGCACGGAAACGGTCTGCAGGCTGCGGTCGGGGGCGCTCATTGGTTATCCAGGAAATCCATCGTGGGAAAGGTGGGAAACATCATGCCACAGGGGTCGGCGCGCCTCGTGCAGGCCGCGCGAACCCGGGCCCTGCATCATCATCAACCCACAAGACAAACTCAGCGGCGGCGGAAGCCGGCCCAGAGCGCGCCCAGGGCCAGGCCGACGAACCAGACCAGGGTCCAGGCAGGCATGGAAACGCCCAGGAAGGTCCAGTCCACCTTGGCGCATTCGCCCGAACCTTCCAGCACCTTGGCCAAGGCCTTCAGCGGGCCCATGGCCTCGAGCATGTAGTCCAGGCCCATGGACGTGCACAGCGGCACGTCGCTGGGCGGCAGCGATTGCAGCCAGACGTGGCGGGCGGCGACGCCGGCACCGGCGGCGGCGGGAATGAAGGCGAACAAGCCATAGACGGCGCGACCCACCCGGCCCCTGGGCGCGTGCAGGCCGCCGACCAGGAATACGATGCCCATCGCGGCGAAAGCGATGCGCTGAAGGATGCACAGCGGGCAAGGCATCATCAGCATGCCGAACTGCACGTACAGGGCGTAGGCAAGCAGCGCCACGCACAGCACGAATCCGGTCAGGAACTGGGCCCGGAAGGTCCAGGCGAAAGGGTTGGCGGTCATCGGTCGGGACTTCATGGCAAGGGTGACAGCCTAACCGACCACGCCGGCGGCGCGAAGTTCAGCGCGAAGGTTTCCGGGCCCGGAAACACAGGACCCCGGCCGGGGCCGGGGTCCTGGGGGTCTTGCAGCGCGCCGGGTTTATTCGGCGGCTTCGGCGTCGGCCTGCGGGCGATCGACCAGCTCGACGTAAGCCATCGGGGCGTTGTCGCCCGGACGGAAGCCGCACTTGAGGATGCGCAGGTAGC
>CAZXTV010000140.1:0-5378 GCA_964643705.1 uncultured Arenimonas sp.
GCGACGACTCGATCCAGGTGAACCCCACCGCCGTGCGCGTGCCGGTGTTCCTGGGCCATGCCGAGGCCGTGCACCTGGAAACCCGGCGCAAGATCGGCGCCGCCGAGGCGCGCGAGCTGCTCGAAGCCGCGCCGGGCGTGGAAGTGGTCGATGATCGCCAGGCCGGTGGCTACCCGACGCCGGTGACCCATGCCGCCGGCACCGACCCCGTCTACGTCGGCCGCATCCGCGAGGACATTTCGCATCCGCGCGGGCTTGACCTGTGGATTGTTGCCGACAACATCCGCAAGGGCGCCGCGCTCAATGCCGTGCAGCTGGCGGAACTCGTGGTCAAAGGCCGTTCCTGACCGGTATATTCGCCAGCAATGACGTCGGGGCCGCCGCAGGGGAGTGGTCGCGCCATCCACAGTCGGGGAGAGACCGCGCGTGAAAATCAGGCATCTGCAGCTTCCGTTGGCCCTGGCCCTTGCCTTCGGCGCCGCGCCCGTCCACGCACTGGGCCTGGGCGCGCTCGAGGTCAAGTCGGGCCTTAACCAGCCGCTGGTCGCCGAAATTCCCATCCTCTCCGCCGCGCCGGGCGAGCTCGAGGAACTGGAAGTGCGCCTGGCCTCGCCCGAGGCCTTTGCCCGGGTTGGCCTGGAACGACCGGTCGGCCTGACCGCCAACCTGCAGATGGAGGTCGGCCGCAATGCGCAGGGCCAGCCGGTGATTCGCGTCACCACCTCCAGCCGCTTCAACGAACCCTTCCTGACCTTCCTGATCGAGGCCAACTGGGGCCGCGGCAGCGTGGTACGCGAGTACAGCGCCCTGGTCGATCCGCCGCACATCGCGCCGGCCGTCATCCGCCCGCTGGAAACCCCGGCGGTCGCCGCGGCGCCGGTGATCAGCCCGCCGCCGGCGCCGGCCTTCCCGGCCGAGCCGGTGGCGCTGCCCGAAGAACCGGCCACCGAGTTCGCCGAAATCCCTGCCGAACCCGAGCCGCTGCCCGAACCGGCGCCGCCCCCGCTGCCGGAACCGGAGCCGGAGCCGGAGCCGGTCGCCGCCGCACCGGAGCCCACGCCCGAACCACTGCCGCCGGCGCCCGAGCCTGCTCCCGAGCCGCTGCCGGAACCCGAACCCGAGCCCGAGCCCGAAGTCATCGCGCAGCCCGAGCCCACGCCGCCGGCACCGGCCCCGGCCCCGGCACCGCCGCCGCCGCCGCCGCCGGCCGACCCGGGCCAGTACGGCCCGGTCGCCGACGGCCAGACCCTGTGGTCGATTGCGGACCAGGCCCGGCCGGACCCGGCCGTCACCATCAACCAGATGATGCTGGCGTTGCAGCGGGCCAATCCCGAAGCCTTCATCGACGACAACATCAACCAGCTCAAGCGGGGCGCCGTGCTGCGCATCCCGGCCAGCGAGGAAGTGCGCCAGCTCGGCGCCGCCGAGGCGGCCCAGCTGGTGCGCGCCCAGGCCGAAGCCTGGCAGTCGCGGCGCCGTCCGGTGCCGCAGCCGGCCGAATCCGTGGCCGACAGCCGGCCCGCGCCGACCACCGATGCGCCCTCGCGCGTCCCGGCCCCGGAAGGTCGCCTTGAAATCGTGCCGCCCGCTGGCGATGCCCAGGCCGCCCGGGGCGTTCAATCCGGTGCCGCCGCCGGTGAAAGCGGCGCCGAGCTGCGCGCCGAGCTGACCCAGGCCAAGGAAGACCTGGCCGCCCGCGAGGTCGAGATCCAGGAACTGCGTTCGCACATCGCCGAGCTGGAAGCCCAGCAGGGCGACAGCCAGCGCCTGGTCGAAATGCAGTCGAGCCAGCTCAAGGCCCTGCAGGACCGCCTGGCTGCCGCCGAGGGAACCGACACGGAGCAGGCGCCGGCCATCGCCACCGCGCCCGCGCCGGAGGCCACGCCGGCCGCCGGCTCCGAAGAACCGGCGCAAAGCCCGGCTGTTGCGACAGCCCCGGCCGGCGAGCCGGCGGCCGCGACGCCCTGGTACCTCAATCCCCTCGTGCTTGTCGGTGCCGGCCTGGTGCTGGTGGGCGGCCTGGTGCTGGCCCTGCGCGGCAAGCGCAAGCCGGCGGCGCTGCCGCCCCGGCGCATTTCCGACGATGAAGCCGTGAAGGCCAGCCTGCCCGGCGCACGCAGCGGCGCGGCCGGCGACGAAGTGGTTGCCTCCGCCGAAACCGCCGCCGGTGCCGCCGTCGTGACCCCGCTGGACGCGGAAACCGAACGCCTGCAGGCTGCCGTCGACGCCCAACCGGCCGACCTGGAAGCCCACATCAGCCTGCTGCGCCACCTGCACAAGCAGCGCGACCGGGCTGCCTACGAAATCGCCGCCCAGGCCATGCGCCTGCAGGTGCGCAGCACGCTGGACCCGCGCTGGCGCGAGGCGGTGGTCATGGGCGTGGCCCTGGCCCCGGGCAATGCCTTGTTCAGCCAGGCAGGCTGGAATACCCCGCGTTTCGGCGACACCGGCGTGATGCCGTCCAGCCCGCCGGCGCCTGCGCCTGCGCCAGCCGCCCAGCCGGCCCGGCCGGCACCGGCGTCCGAAGAAGACCTCGCCGACCTGGCCGCGCTGGCCGTCGATCCGGCTCCCGTCCCGGAGGTTCTTGAAGAAGACTGGGACAGCCTGGCGAATGCCGATTCGGAGAACGGCAAACCGGCCGCGCCGACTCCGGCGCCGGCGCCCGCTGAAGCGCCGGAACTGTCGTTCGAGGCCGGTTCCGAGCCCGAATCGGACCTGGGATACGAGCTGGCCGACGGCGACGCCGACGCCGACGCCAGTGCCACCAAGCTCGAGCTGGCCAAGGCCTATCTTGATATCGGCGACGTCGACGGCGCGCGCGGCATGCTCGAGGAAGTCGTCGCCGAGGCCAGTGCCGACGTGCGCGCCGAGGCCGAACGGCTGCTGCGGGAGATCGGCTGACCCGGTGCGTTACGCCGCGGGCATCGAATACGACGGATCAGGTTTCCTCGGCTGGCAGCGGCTGGCCGAGGGCCCGACCGTGCAGGCGGCGGTCGAGGCTGCCCTGGGCTTCGTGCTCGACCATCCCCTGAACGTGGTCTGCGCCGGACGCACCGACAGCGGCGTGCATGCGCGCTGCCAGGTCGTGCATTTCGATACCGCGGCGGATCGCACGCCCTATGCGCTGCGCCAGGGCGGCAACAGCCGGCTGCCGCCGGGCGTAAGCATCCTGTGGTGCCAGCCGGTGGATCCGGAGTTCCACGCCCGGTACGCCGCGCGCGCCCGCCGTTACCGCTACACGGTGCTCAACCGCCGCGTGCGGCCGGCCATGTTTCGCGATTACCTCACCTGGGAACGGCATCCGCTGGACGCCGACGCCATGCACCGCGCCGCCCAGGCGCTGGTTGGCGAACACGACTTCAGCGCCTTCCGCACCGTGCACTGCCAGGCCAAGCATGCACGCCGCAACGTGCATGAAATCTCGGTGCGGCGCGACGGCGAACACGTGGCCATCGAAGTGCAGGCCAACGCCTTCCTGCACCACATGGTGCGCAATTTCGTCGGCAGCCTGCTGTTGGTGGGGCGGGGCGAACAGCCCGAGGACTGGCTTGCAGGCCTGCTCGCGGGCCGCGACCGCAGCGTTGCCGGACCGACGGCGCCTTCGAACGGGCTGGTGTTCCTGGGGCCACGTTACCCGCGCCGCTGGGCGCTGCCCGACGACGTGGCTTTCGACGGCGACTGAGCCCCCTGCACGGCACGCACACGCGCACGGCCTACAATGCGCGCATGCACACCCGGATCAAGTTCTGTGGAATGACCCGTCCCGGCGACGTCCGCCTGGCCGTCGAGCTGGGCGTGGACGCCATCGGCCTGGTGTTCGCACCCGGCAGCCCGCGCTGCCTGGACGCCGCGCGCGCCGAGCCGCTGCGCTGGGCGATCCCGCCGCTGGTCCACGCCGTGGCCCTGTTCATGGACAACCCGGGCAGCGAGGTCGAGGCCCTGGTCCGGCAGGTCAAACCCGACCTGCTGCAGTTCCACGGCAGCGAAAGCGACGCCTTCTGCCGCGCCTTCGGGCTGCCGTTCGTGAAGGTGCTGGCGATGGGTGGTGGCCAGGCCGATGCGACGGGGCTGCGGAAACGCTACCCTTCGGCCAGTGGTTTCCTGCTCGACGGCCATGCCCCCGGCCAGCCCGGCGGCAGCGGCGAGCGCTTCGACTGGTCGCGTGTCCCCCCGCTGGGCAAGCCGGTGTTCCTGGCCGGTGGCCTGGTGCCGGCGAACGTCGGCGAGGCGGTGCGTCTGGCCCGCCCGTTCGCGGTGGACGTGTCCAGTGGCATAGAAAGCGCGCCCGGCATCAAGGATGGCGGGCGCATGCAGCAATTCGTGGAAGAGGTGAAACGTGCAGACCGCAGTGTCCAAGGATGAGATCCCGCAGGCGTCGGAGATCGCCGATTTCAACGTATTCCCGGATGCCGCCGGGCATTTTGGCCGCTATGGCGGCGTGTTCGTCTCCGAAACCCTGGTCGAACCGCTGCGCGAACTGGAAGCGGCCTACGACGCGGCGCGGCGGGACCCGGCCTTCCAGGCCGAGCTCGAGCACGAATACAAACACTACGTCGGCCGGCCCAGCCCGATCTACGAAGCCCGGCGGCTGTCCGAACACGTGGGCGGCGCGCGCATCCTGCTCAAGCGCGAGGACCTGAACCACACCGGCGCCCACAAGATCAACAACACCATCGGCCAGGCCATGCTGGCCCGCCGCATGGGCAAGACCCGGATCATCGCCGAAACCGGCGCCGGCCAGCACGGTGTCGCCAGCGCCACCGTGGCGGCGCGCCTGGGCCTGGAATGCGTGGTCTACATGGGTTCCACCGACGTCGAGCGGCAGGCGCCCAACGTTTTCCGCATGAAACTGCTGGGCGCGACCGTGGTGCCGGTGGAATCGGGCAGCAAGACCCTCAAGGACGCGCTCAACGAAGCGATGCGCGACTGGGTCACCCACGTGCGCGACACCTTCTACATCATCGGCACCGTCGCCGGGCCGCACCCGTACCCGAAGCTGGTGCGCGACTTCAACGCCGTGGTCGGCCACGAGGCGAGGGGGCAGATGCTGGCCGATTACGGCCGGCTTCCCGACGCCGTCACCGCCTGCGTGGGCGGCGGCAGCAATGCCATCGGCATCTTCCACGCCTTCCTCAACGACCGCGGCGTGCGCCTGGTCGGCGCCGAAGCCGCGGGTGACGGCGTCGCCACCGGCCGCCACGCGGCGTCGCTGGTCGCGGGCCGGCCGGGCGTGCTGCACGGCAACCGCACGTACGTCATCTGCGACGACGACGGCCAGATCATCGAAACCCATTCCATCTCCGCGGGCCTGGACTACCCGGGGGTCGGCCCCGAGCACGCCTTCCTCAAGGACAGCGGCCGCGCCACCTACGTCGGCA
>CAZXTV010000141.1:0-5373 GCA_964643705.1 uncultured Arenimonas sp.
TCCGGGCCCTAATCTGTACTTTCCCACCCCCACCTTCTAACGATCCGCGCCTGACGCCGCTCCTACAACGTCGTGCCGAAGAGCCTGGCGCGGTCGGCGTCGTCGAGCAGCCGCCACTCGCCGGGCGCCAGGCCGTCCAGGTCCAGGCCACCCAGCCGGTGCCGGTGCAGGCTGTGCACGTGGTTGCCGACGGCGGCGAACATGCGGCGGATCTGGTGGTAGCGCCCCTCGACCAGGGTGACGTGGACGCGGCGCGGTTCGAGCACCTCCAGCCCGGCCGGCGCCAGCGGCGTTTTTTCCGATTCCAGCATCAGCGTGCCGCTGGCGAATACGGCGGCTTCGTCGCCGCGCAGGTCCTGCGCCAGCGTCGCTTCGTAGATCTTGGGCAGCATCGCCTTGGGCGAGGTGATCCGGTGCAGCAGGGCGCCGTCGTCGGTCATCAGCAGCAGGCCGGAGGTGTCGCGGTCGAGCCGACCCACCGTCGAAAGCGACGGGTTTCGCAGGCGGAACCGCGGCGGCAGCAGGTCATAAACCACCCGCCCCGGATCCTTGGTCGAACAGGTATAGCCCACCGGCTTGTGCAGCAACAGCAGCATGCCCTGCGGGACATCGAGCGGCTCGCCGTCCACGCGCACGTCGGCGTGCGCCACGGCATCGTCGGCGTAGAGCACGTCGCCGGCGGCATCGGTGACCCGGCCTTCGCGGAACATCAGCGCCACCTGCTTGCGGCTGCCATAACCAAGGTTGGCGATCAGCTTGACCAGTTTCATGCGCCCGCCTTCACCGCGTGGATGACTTTGAAACCGCCGGCGTCGGCCAGCTTGCGGACCTCGCCGAAGCCCCGCGCCAGCGCCTGTTCGTAGGGCAGGTGGCGGTTGGCCACCAGGCACAGGCGGCCCCCGGGCCGCAGCGCCTGCACCGCGGCCTGGATGAAGGCCTGGCCCAGCTCGGGCTGGTCGGCACGCCCCTGGTGGAAGGGCGGGTTGGACACGATGAAATCGTAGCGGCGCGGCAGGCCGGTGGTGACGTCGTGCCAGTGCAGGCCGGGGGCAAGACGGCGGCCGGCCAGGTTGAGGCGGGCCAGGGCCAGCGCGCGGGCTTCGGCTTCGTAAAGGTCGAGCGCGGTGACGGCGGGGCAGCGGTCCATGACCTCGGCGGCCAGGTAACCCCAGCCGGCGCCGAGGTCGGCGCCCTCGCCCGCCAGGTCGCCGGGCAGGTTCGCCGCCAGCAGCGCCGACGCGGCATCGATGCGATCCCAGGCGAACAGGCCCGGCCGGCTCTGGAAACGCCCGTCCAGGATCGCCCGCGGCGCATCGAGATCACGCCACTGCGCCAGCAGCGCCCGGTCCACGGCGTCACCCAGCGGCGCGGTCCAGACGGCCCGGCAGTGGTTCTTGCCCAGCACGTGCACCGGGCCGGCCAGGCGCTCGAGGTCGTCCTGCATCGAACGCGCACCTTCCTTGTTGGCCGCGCAGGCCAGCACCACGCCGCCACCGCCGGCCTGGTCGATCGCGCGCGCCAGCAGCGCCCGGGACTCGTCGCGCTGGCGCGGCGCCAGCAGCATCACCAGGCCGAAACGGCCGGTGTTCGATTCCGACACCGCGAAGCCGTCGTTGGCCAGCGCATCGGCCCAGGGCTTGAAACCCTGCTCGCACACCGGCCGGTGCCGGCGCGCGGCATTGAGCGCCGGGCCCGTGCGTGCCCGCAGGAACAGGCTGGCGCCCGGTGCCGGCCATTCCAGCGCACCGGAGGCCAGGGGCAGCAGCAGGGTATCGAGCGCGGGATCAGCGGTCACGAAGGGCCAGGGCAGCGTCAGCGGGGCGCCAAGTCTAACCCGCGGGCTTCAGGCGTCGGCCGCGATGCGGTCGCGGCCGGCCTCCTTGGCCGTGTACAGCGCGCCATCGACGGCGCGGTACAGGCCGTCCGCATCGCGATGACGGTCCGGGTCGAACTGGCCCAGGCCGATGCTGGCCGTCACCAGCATCGGTTTCCCGTCGATCACCAGGGGCGCGGCGAACAGGCTGGCGCGCAGGCGTTCGGCCGCAAGCCGGACTTCGCCTTCGCCAGTTTCCATCAGCACGCCGAACTCCTCGCCACCCAGGCGCGCCAGCAGGGACTGCGGCGGCGGGAACACCTGCTGCAGGCGATCAGCCAGCGCCTGCAGGCAGGCATCACCGACGGCATGGCCGAAGCGGTCGTTGACATGCTTGAAGTGGTCGATGTCGAGGATCAGCAGGCAAAAGCCGGCGCCGCCGTCGCGCGCCCTGGCCACCAGGGCTTCGATCCTTTCACCGAACTGGCGGCGATTGAACACGCCCGTCAGCGCATCGGTGCGACTGAGTCCTTCGTAGAGGTCGCGCTGCTCGCGCAGGGCCATGTCCAGGTCCAGCCGGCGCCGGTATTCGCCGTGCGTGCGCAGCAGCGCGCCCACCAGGTAGACGGCGTAGAAGGTCATGGCCACCGCCAGCGCGCGCTGGTCCATGTCCAGCCACAGGATCACCAGGGTCGGCAGGAACAGCGCGGTGGCGCCGACCACGGCGAAGGCGCGCACCGTCGTATAGACGTTCACGAAAACCGTGGCGTAACCGATGGTCGCGATCAGCGACACCATGCGAATCTCGGTGTCGAAGCGCGGGTCGAGCAGCATCCAGCCCTGCACGCCCGACCAGGCCAGGGGCGCCAGTGGCAGCACCAGCGCATAACGTTTCAGCCAGCGCTGGTTGGCCGCGGCGTCTTCGGCCGGCGGCGGCCGCATCACCAGGCGCAGCAGCCCCAGCACCAGGAAAACCAGGGCCATGCCCAGCGTCGGCGTCGGCGCGAACTGATGTGCCCCGGCCAGCCAGCCCACCACGGCCCAGCCGAACAGGTACAGGAAACCCGCCAGCTTCGAACGCTCGTAGGTGTCGTGCACCACCTGGGCCAGGCGCCAGGTCCGGCGGTCCTCGCCGGCGGTGGCCGGGTTGGCCGGGCTCAGGCCTTCCATTCCAGCGCCCGGTGGTCGAAGCCCTGGGCCAGGCGCGGTTTGACGATCTCGAAAAACGGCGAGACGTCGAAGTCGCGCGGCACGTACAGGCTGTGGTGGCGGATATGCAGGATTTCCCGGCGTGCGAGCTGGCCGCCGACGGTGCCCGCGTCCACGCGTTCGATCTCGGGCAGGATCGGGTAACGGATCGATTCGAAGGCCTGGGCAAGCAGGGTCGAACAGATCGCCTTGGTCGGCTCGCCGCTGCCCAGCGCCAGCAGCTGCCGCTTCATCGAACCGGGCACCGGCGGCGTGCGCACCAGGTAGCGGGCCAGGTCGAAGATGTTCTTGAGGTCGTAGGTGATGCCCTTGCGTTCGAGCATGAAGCCGACCAGGTCGTCGATTTCGTCCTCGGACAGGCCCACCGGCCGGCAGATGCGCGCATGCAGCCCGGCGAAGGTGGACAGCGGGATGGTGCGCACCCCTTCGACCACGTCGACGTCCACGAACAGGCGCGCCTCTTCGCCCGGCGCCGGCGGGCCGAGGGTGTCGCCGATGCAAAGCGCCGCGTGCGACCAGGTCGACTGGGTGAGGTATTTGATGGCCGTGGCGAAGCGGCTGCTGCCTTCGACCAGCAGCACGTCGCCCTTGCGCAGGGTCGCGGCGAGCAGCCGCGGCGGACTGGTGGGCAAGTGGCTGCTACGTTCGCGCGGCTTGGCCAGGAAACGGGCCAGCCGGCGCCCGATCGATCGGAGCGGGGACATGCGCCGAAGCCTAGCGCATGCCCCCGCCGCTGGGCAGCCTTCAGCGGACCGGGCGCTGGGCCGCCAGCAGGCCGCGCAGCTCGGCGAGCCTGGCCTTCACGCGGGTGGCGTGGTCCGGCCCCATCCGCCAGAGCGCCTTGTGGCCGATGGAGGCCTGTTCCAGGCGCGGGTCGGCGAACGCCCAGCGTGGCTGGCCCGGAACGGGCACCAGAGCCAGGTTGGCGCCCGGCTCGGGCGCCGCCAGCAGGTGGTCGATGACTTCCACCAGCCTGTCGTTGAAGGTCCGGCCCGGGACCCCGACCTCCCGGTAGGCCTGGTCGAACAAGGGATACAGGCGCACGTAGGCCGACACCAGGCTGCGCGGGTCCACGCCTTCGAACGTCGCCACCGCGGCGTCGTAGCGCGCGAAGTTGGCGGGGTCGAGGTAGGACTGCCCGCCCGAGGCACCGACGCCGAAGTCGCCGGCCACCGTACGCGCGGCATAAGCCTGGCGGTTGATGTCGCGGCGCGGCAGGTTGTCGATGGTGGTCACCAGCCGCTGCACCAGGTATTCGGGCACCAGCCAGGCAGCCAGGTCGCCGCCGTCTAGCAAACCGGCCAGCGCGGCCCAGGCCACGGCGTCACTGTCGGCCAGGGCCGGCAAGGGTTCGGCGGGCGCGTCTTCGGGCAGCACCGGCACGTTTTCGATCGGGTGCAGCACTTCCGGTTCGTAGGGCATGCCGGCGGGCTCGGGCGCCTTCGCCACCACCGTGTTCGACCCGGCGGAGGCTGCGCGGGGGTAGTACTTCCAGGCAAGCACGCCGCAAACCGCGACGAAGGCGACGGCCAGCCAGGGACCGGCCCTGAATGTGTTGCTCATGTGAAGACTCCTCGCGGCGGGACGCCTGTTGAGACTACGCCGTCGCGGTGAAGTTCCGCGAAACGTTCGTCCGCGTCGTTCTAGGCCAATCGTCACTTGACGCCCCCGGCCCCGCCCACCAGAGTCGGGCGGGTTAGCCCCTTGCCTTTGGAGTGACACGATGGACAGACGCAACTTCCTGACGATGTCGGGACTGGGCCTTGCCGGCCTGATGATGCCCTTCGGCCGCGTCATCGCCGCCGAGGAGCTGGTCACTTCACTCGACATCGGCATCAAGAAGGCGATGGCCGACGCCGCCCTGCAGGCCGCCCGCGACGCCGGCGCCAGCTACTGCGACGTCCGCATCGGCCGCTACCTGCAGCAGTTCGTGGTCACCCGCGAAGACAAGGTGCAGAACGTGGTGAACACCGAATCCACCGGCGTGGGCGTCCGCGTGATCGCCAATGGCGCCTGGGGTTTTGCCGCCACCAGCGACCTGAGCACCAGCGGCGTCGCCAACGCGGCCCGCCAGGCCGCCGCGATCGCCAAGGCCAATTCCGGCCTGCAGACCACGCCGGTGCAGCTCGCGCCGGTGAAGGGTTTTGGCGAAGTCAGCTGGCGCACGCCGATCGTCAAGAACGCCATGGAAGTGCCGGTGAAGGAAAAGGTGGACCTGTTGCTGGGCGTGAACGCCGCGGCCATGGCCGCCGGCGCCAACTTCGTCAACTCCACCCTGTTCCTGGTCAACGAACAGAAGTATTTCGCCTCCACCGACGGCAGCTACATCGACCAGGACGTGCACCGCATCT
>CAZXTV010000142.1:0-5366 GCA_964643705.1 uncultured Arenimonas sp.
GCATGAACACGCGCGTGCTGCGCAGCGCGTTCATGCGGATGCGGTCGCCCAGCAGGGCGCCGCCGGTGCGCCGACGGGTGGGGTCGACCGAGATCACCGCGATGCGCATTTCGGGGAAGTGCTGCAGGAAGCGGTTCATCAGTTCGTCCGTTACAGACGACTTACCCGCGCCGCCCGTGCCGGTCAGGCCCACCACCGGGGTCTTGCCGCCGGCCAGCTGCCATTCCTTGCGCATCGAAGCCAGCTGCGCTTCGTCGATGGCTCCCTCCTCCAGGGCAGAAAGCATCTTGCCCACGGCGATTTCGTCGTCAATGTCCACACGCGGGCCAAAACCGGGGTCAGAGTCGACTTTCCCCTTGCCCTGCCTGCCCTTGTCGCCGCCTCCGGAGGAAAGTCGACTCTGACCCCGGTTTTCGCGGGCTTCGTGCGGCGGACGAGGTCTTCGATCATCGCCACCAGGCCCATCTGCATGCCGTCGTTGGGGTGGTAGATGCGCTCCACGCCGTAGGTCTGCAGTTCCTTGATTTCTTCGGGCGTGATGGTGCCGCCGCCGCCGCCGAACACGCGGATGTGGCCGGCGCCGCGCTCGCGCAGCATGTCCACCATGTACTTGAAGTATTCGGTGTGGCCGCCCTGGTAGCTCGAAAGCGCGATGCCGTCGGCGTCTTCCTGCAGGGCCGCGCGCACCACGTCTTCGACGCTGCGGTTGTGGCCCAGGTGCACCACCTCGACGCCCTGCGACTGGATAAGCCGGCGCATGATGTTGATCGCGGCGTCGTGGCCGTCGAACAGGCTGGCGGCGGTGACGAAGCGCAGGGGGCTGCGCTCGGTGTCGCGGTCGGGAAGCTGGTTGGCGGGCGTGCTCATGGGCGGTCTCTTACAGCAAAGACGGAATCGCCCGATTGTAGCGCCGACCGTATGGTCTGCCCTACTCCCCGCCTCCGGGGCCGCCCTACCCGCCCAGGGCCTTGCAGAAAGCCTTGGCGAAGGCGCTGCGGCGGATGTCGGCGTCGTCGCGGCTGCCACCGGGCACCCGGCTCAGGCTGGCCTTCTCCAGGCGGTCGATGTCGGCGCCCCGCCGGAAGGCGACCTCACGCTGGATGCGCGCACGCTGGTGGTCGGAAAGCCCCGAGCGCAGGTTCAGTTCGTTGTCGGCCAGCACCCGCCAGGGCACGAACACCGCGTGCAGCTGGTCTTCGGCGATGGTGAAAAAACCGGCCCCGAACAGGTCCACGTGCACCGCGTGCGCCTGCAGCATCCAGTCGCCGCCGTCGCGGTAGCGCAGGGTGCTGGTGATGGTGCCGGTGGGCGCCACCGGCGTCCGGCCCAGCCGGGCTTCGCCGCTGAGCAGGATGCCGCGCAGGTCGGCCAGCGGGTTCGACAGGGTTTCGCCATCGGCCCGCAGGATCACGTTGCCGCCTTCCCAGTCCAGGCCGGTCAGGTGCCCGTACAGGATCTCGCCGCCGGCCATCAGCAGCAGCACCTTGTGCAGGTCCGGCCCCACCTCGCCCATCCAGCGCGGCGGCTGCGGCAGCCCATAAAGCACGCCGGCGCCGTAGCCGAAGCTGCCGGGGAGGTCGTCGACGCGGGTGATGTCGCCCATGGGGGCAGTCTAGACCAAGGGCGTGTAGGAGCGCCTTCAGGCGCGAATCCCTTCTTTGCCACAGGCAAAGGCAAAAGATTCGCGCCTGAAGGCGCTCCTACAGGGGTGCGGGGGCTATTCGGTGACGATCTCGCGGTGCATCGGCGCCAGCTTGGCCAGCAGTTTGTTCTGGGCGCGGAAGGGCACGTTATGCGCGTCCATGGCGACCTGCAGCACTTCCACCAGCCGGTTGAAGTCGGCGCGGTCGATGCCCAGGCCAACGTGCGAGGACTTCATGTCGCGGCCGCTGTAGGCGCAGCCGCCGCCGAGGATGGCGCAGAACTGTTCGGCCAGCTGGCGCTTCACCCGCTCCTGGTCGGAATTGGCGAAAAACGGGCCCATGCGCTCGTCCGCCAGCAGGCCGGCCATGAAGGTGTCCATCAGGCGGTCCAGGCCTTCGCGGCCGCCGAAGTCTTCCAGCACGGGGCGAAGTTCCGGGAACACCGGCGCCGGGTCGGGTGCGTTCGGGTCAAGGCGCGGAGCCTCGTCGAGCGCGGCTTCTTCGGCTTCCAGGCGGGCTTCTTCGTCCAGCATCGCCTGTTCTTCGGCGCTGATGGCTTGCTGGGCAAACGTGGGCGCGGCAAACGCCAGCAGGCAGGCCAGGGCCAGGGTCTTGGTCGTCTTCATGCACTTCTCCATGGCTCAGAAACCCACCTGCAGCGAGGCGTAGACGCCGCGCTGGTTGTCGGCGATGACGATGTTGCCCAGGTCCACGTAGGCCAGGGTCAGCGAAACGTTCTTGACCGGCGCCCAGGCCACGAACACGTCCCAGGCGTCGTTTTCTTCGGCGATGCCCAGGTTGTCGGGCTTCATGCGGTATTCGCCGCCGATCGCCAGGTTGCGGTTCAACAGGTAGGCGAAAGAGCCCTCGAGCTGGGCTTCGTAGTCGTTGTTGAGGTCGCCGCCGAAACCCAGGATGCCGAACTGGTTGGCCTTGGTCAGGCGCAGCGTGGTGTTGAGCAGCAGGCTCTTGTCGAGGTAGAGCTTGGTGGCGCTGACGTAATAGTCCACGCCACTGTCGTCGCGCGCGCCGACGAAGGCCAGCACGCCGGGCTGGTCGTTCTTCTTGTACTGCGCGCCCACCGCCACTTGCGGCAGCCAGCTGTCCTGTTCCAGCACGGCGTCGCCGAACACTTTCACCTTCACGCCGATGGTGTCCTGGGTGAAGGTGAAGCCGTTGCCCAGGCCCAGCGCGCCGCCAATGGCCTGGGTGTCGAATTCCTGGCGCGAGAAGCTCAGCTCGACCCGGTCGTACAGGCCAACCAGCACGCCGTAGCTGTCGAGCGAGTAGTCGTCGACATCGACCCGGGTGAAGTAGGCGTTGCCGCCGATCTGGTCGCGGGTGCCGTAGCCGCCGATCACGGCCCAGGGCGTCAGGCCGCCGCCGGCGGAACCTTCCACCTGGCTGACGCCGCCGGTGAGCAGCAGTTTGCCGCTCAAGTCAGCTTCTTCGTCGCCCGACTGGGCGTGGGCCAGGCCCAGCGGCAGGCACAGGGCCAGCGCCAGCGCCGAGCGCGGCAGGGAATGGGGTTTGACTGTCATTTACGGGGTCCTCGGTCGGGGCAAAGTGGCAGGGGCATCGGCGCTGCGCCGGGGCATCGGCATCGGGAAATACGGCACGACGAAGCCTTCGAGCTCGGGCGGTACCTTCACCAGGAACCAGGCGTCGGCCACGCCGTCGCCGCCGGCGGAGCCGCGCTTGCGGTCCGACAGCCAGCGATACAGGGGCTTGCCTTCCCAGGCCCACATCGGCCGGCCGTCGCTGCTGCGGGCAATGGTGAACGGGCCGTGCGGGCGGGCGTTTGCTTCGGCGAACAGCGGCGGCCACAGGCGTTCGCACTTGGGGTCGCAGCGGCTTTGCCCGGGTTCGTCTTCGGTGAAGATGTAGAGCGCACGCCCACCCTGCTCCACCAGGATGCCGCGCCGCTGCCAGATGGGCACGGGGCTGTTGAGCGCGATCTCGCGCGGGGAAAGCCGCGGCGGGGTCTTGGCGGCCGGCTTCGTGGCCGGTGCGGTGGCCGGGGTGGACGGCTTTGCCGTCGTGGTTTGCGCGGCCGCGGCGAAGGGCAACACGCAGGCGAGCAGGCAGGCGGGTAGCAGGCAGGACAGGGGCTTCATGGCATCGCCGGGCAAACGCACGCGGTTTGCGTACGTCTTGTCCTACGCCGGCAGAGCGCCGGCTGGATGCATCAGGCGTCCGGCGGGTTTTCCAGCAGCGCCCGGACACGTGCCGGGTCGGGCAGCAACTCGCCGCGGATCAGCAGCAGCGCGCCTTCGGGCGAGGTGAAGGCCTTGTGCCGTTCGCCCGGTGCGGCCAGCAGGTAGTCGCCGGCCAGGTACTGGACGCCGTCGTGCACGACCGAGCCCGACAGCACCAGGCACTCCTCTTCGCTGGCGTGCGGGTGCGGCGGGATCAGGGCACCCGGGTCGATGCGCCACAGGCTGGTCTGGGTGCGCGAATGCGGGTCCTTGCGCAGGGTCTTGATGTGGATGCCGGGCACGAACGGCGCCCATTCGCCTTCGCCGGCCCGGATCACCTGGGTCCGGCTGCGGCGGGCGGTGTCGAGGATGCGCGCGCGCAAGGCGCCGGCCCGCGCGGCTTGCGGCGGGTCGTCGGGCAGCAGGCCGGCCAGGGCAGCGGCAAGCAGCGCGTCGTCGTCGATGTCGGGGCGGGTCATGGTGTGTCTTCGCCATCCATCGCCAGACGCAGGCTCGCCAGCCCGCGACGGGCATGCGACTTCACGGTGCCCAGGGGCATGCCGGTGCGTTCGGAGATTTCAGCGTGCGAAAGGTCCTCGTAGAAGGCTAGTTCGAGCACCCGGCGTTGGCCCGGGGCCAGTGCATCCAGTGCCTGGCGGACCCGGCCGGCCAGGGCGTGGTGTTCGGCCAGGTGTTCCGGGGGTGGGTCTTCACTTTCTCTATACGCCAACTCAGCGTCGCCTGGATGCAGTCCCGGCGGGGAACGGCGCTGGGTCCTTCTTTTGTGGTCGATCGCCCGACTCCAGGCCAGGGTCTGCAGCCAGGCCATGACCGCGCCGCGCTGGGGGCAATAGCTGACCGCCCGGTCCCAGACCTGCAGGAAGACGTCGGCGACCACCTCTTCGGCGTCGTGCGGGTTGCCCAGCACCCGCATGGCCAGGCCGTGCACCTGGCCCAGGGTCTGGTCGTAGAGCTTGCCCAGGGCATCGGCGTCGCCGAACCGGATGCGGCCCAGCAGGGCCACCAGCGCGGCTTCATCGCAAAGGGTGCGCATGGGGGCGGGGCTTTTCAGGCTTGGCATGGCGGGTCCGCAGCAATCACGCCGCCATTTACCCCTGCCGGGGTTGCACGGGGCGTGAAATGCCCGGGCAAAAAAAGGGCGACCACGCGGTGGTCGCCCAATGAACCCTGCTCTAAGGGTTGGAGGCTGGCGGTTCTCCGGGGAGAGACAAAACCGCCAAGCACTTAATCGAACGCCGAGGCCGTGGCCGACCGGCCAACGCGGACGCGCGGCCCGCCGGACGGCCTTTCCCGGCCGACGAACGCGGGCCGCCCCGCCGGTACGGACGACCCTGCCCGGTTAGAGCGTTTGCTTTACACTACGCCGCGCCGGAAACCGGCGAGGCCCTGCGTGTCAAATATGCAGGCCATTAAATTCAATAACTTGCGGACGCTAGTTAACTTATTTTCGCACGAGGCGCCGACCCCGGCCCCCGCGCAGTCCGCCAGACCGGAGCCTTCCATG
>CAZXTV010000143.1:0-5306 GCA_964643705.1 uncultured Arenimonas sp.
ACGTCACGAAGGAAGGGGCATTTCGCTTTCGCTGGCGGTCCTGGGCGCAATGCCCTTAAGAAGACGGGCTGGGTTGGAGGCTTGCGGATTGGGGCCAACTGGGTGCTAATGCAGCCTCGGCTCGACCATGACGCACCGATTTTCGCTTCACCCATAAAAAAGGACGTGCAATGCGTAATTCCGTGAGCGCTCCAACAACCGCAGTCTGGGTTATCTCCCTTGTGTTGTTCATCGTTGCGCTGGTTGCACAGTTCGGCCTTGCCGCGATTCCCGAACCCTTTGCTACCTGGTCCTGGATCATTGGCCTGGGTCTGCTGCTGGTTGCGTGCCGGGTGCGTGGCCTATAGCGCCCCGCGATTCCCCAGGCCAGCCGGCGGCGTACGCCCGAGACAAGCCTGCACCTGGTTGATCTCCTGGGCGGCTGGCCCGGCGCGCTGATTGCCCGGCCTGGGGTGATTTTCGCCTTCCTGGCGTTCCGGCGACGTGGTGCTTGCGGCGCATTCGGGCTAGCCAGGTCGGGTAATATCCGGCACACAGCCTTGGGCAGGGACTTCAATGGCAGCCAGGTATTGGTGGCAGTGCACCGCCTGCGGCGAACGACCCGCCTGGCTGGCCGTTTGCGGGTCCCGCAGCGTCGCGGCGTTCATCTGGGATGAACTCTCGCCCAGCGGCTGGGACCAGACGCTGCTTCGACGCGCCTGCACGTCCTGCAAACGCCGCTCGGTTTACATCACCTACCGACTCAAGCGCGGCGACCCCGAGCGGGTCAGCGTCAGGAACATCGTTGGATTGAACCTGGACGAAGACTACCTGCCCATGGTGTGGGATACGTTCCGCCATGCCACGCCCAGGACGCACTGGATCGACTTCAAGTACCAACGCGGCCGCAGTCCCTGGGGCCTGACCAAACGACTGGTCCTGGAGCGCCGGCACCTTTCGCGCTTGCTGGACACTTACGAGAAGGCAACGGGCCGGCGCCTGACGCCCGGCACCTGAGCGCCCCGCGGTCGACCGCCCGCAAGAATCGCGATTGAAGAACAGGAACACCAGCCAAGACGATGTCGCCACTGGACAACAAGATTCCCCCACCCGTCGTCGCACTGGCGTGCGCTGGCCTTGCCTGGGCCGCCGCCCACTACGCGCCCGGTTTCGCGTATGCGTCCCCTGCCCGGACCTGGATCGCACTGGCCCTGGTGATCGCCGGCATCGCACTGGACCTGTCCGGACTCCTGGTCTTCCGAAAGGCCGGGACCACGGTCAATCCACTCGCGCCTGGCAAATCAACCGCCATCGTCCAACGCGGCCCCTATGCCTTCACGCGCAACCCCATGTACCTGGGCATGGCGCTGATCCTGCTTGGCTATTGCATTCATCTGGCCAATGGCCTGTCGGTTGTCGCGGTCGCCGTGTTCTGCCTGTACATCACCCGCTTCCAGATCATCCCGGAAGAAAGGCTGCTGCTGCAGAAGTTCGGTGATCCGTATGCAAGCTACATGCACGCGGTCAGGCGCTGGCTCTGACGCCCGCGCGCCTGGCGATCGCCGTTTTCCTGGCGCTGCTGGCCTTTGCCGGCAACTCGCTGCTTGCGCGTCTGGCGCTGCGCGACGGGGGCATGGACGCGGCCAGCTTCACCGCGCTGCGGCTGGCCTCGGGGGCGCTGGTGCTGTGGGTGCTGGCGGTGTCGTTTCGAAAGCAGGCCAGGGGCCGCGGCGGCTGGGCTTCCGCGCTTGCGCTGTTCGCTTATGCGGCCTTGTTCTCGCTGGCGTACGTGCAGCTGGAGGCCGGCGCCGGCGCCCTGCTGCTGTTTGGTGCCGTGCAGGTGACGATGATTGGTCGCGGGCTGTGGCGCGGGGAACGGCTGGCGGTCTGGCAATGGCTGGGGCTGGCCCTGGCGATCGGTGGACTCACCGGCCTGTTGCTGCCGGGCCTGACTGCGCCGCCGCCCGGGCCTTCCATGCTGATGATCGCGGCTGGCGTCGCCTGGGGCGCGTATTCCTTGCGCGGCCAATCCGGCGGCGACCCCATCCGGGTGACCGCCGGCAATTTCATCCGCTGCCTGCCGTTCGCAGCGATCTTTTGGCTGCTTATGCTCGATGCCACGCAGCTCGATGCCCCTGGCGTGTTTTATGCGCTCACTTCCGGCGCGCTGGCCTCGGGCCTGGGTTACGCGATCTGGTACACCGCCCTGCCCGCGCTGCGCGCAAGCACGGCCGCCACGTTGCAGCTATGCGTGCCGCTGCTGGTGGCGCTGGCGGGCGTAGCCTGGCTGGGCGAGCCGGCAACGCTGCGGCTGGCACTGGCCGCGCTGGCCATCGTCGGCGGCGTGGCGCTGGTGGTGCGGTTCCGCCGCTGATCCGTGCCCGTTGCGTGCAGGGATAGCGGCTTGTTGGTCCGGCAGACCTAGAAGCGACGGCGTGCGCGGGCCGTGGCGGTGCCGGCCTTGAGCGCGTCCAGCGCGCGGCTGATCGCCGTGTCGCCTTCGATAAGCTCGCCGGCCTTGGCCTTGGCTTCGCCTTCACCGGCGAGATGTCCGGCCAGGTCCTGTTCGCGCAGGCCACGGGCTGCTTCGCCGCGCAGCACGATGTCCGGGCGGATGCCGCGCGCCTGGATGGACGTGCCGCTTGGCGTGAAATACCGGGCGGTGGTGAGCTTGATCGAATCGCCATTGTCCAGGGGCACCACCGTTTGCACCGAGCCCTTGCCGTAGGTGCGCGAGCCCATGACGCTGGCGCGGCCATGGTCGCGCAGTGCGCCGGCCAGCACTTCGGCGGCGCTGGCGGTGCCGGTGTCGACCAGTACGATCACCGGTGCGCCGTCGAGCAGGTCGCCGGGTTTGGCATGGAAGCTGGCATTCGAATACGGCAGGCGGCCCTGGGTGCGCACGATCAGGCCGTCGTCGAGCAGCGTGTCGGCGGCTTCGACCGCGGCGCTGAGCAGTCCGCCCGGGTTGGAACGCAGGTCCAGCACCAGGCCACGCATGGCGCCTTCGGCGGCTTCGGACAATTTGCGCAGCTGGCGGCGCATCTGCGGACCGGTGTCGGTCTGGAAGGTGCTGATGCGCAGGTAGGCGTAACCGGGCTCAAGCAGGCGGCTGGACACGGACGTGACGCGGATGGCTTCGCGCACGATGGTCATGTCCAGCGGCTCGGCCTCGCCGACGCGGGTGATGGTGACGATGACCGGTTCGCCGGCTTCGCCGCGCAGGTCGTGGTGGGGGCTGGCATTGCCGCTGAGCGGTTCGCCGTCGATGGCGACGATGACGTCGCCGGCGCGAAGGCCGGCGCGGTGCGCGGGCGTGCCGTCGATGGGCGACACCACCAGCAGGGTGTCGTCCGGGCGACGTTCGGTTTCCACGCCGATGCCGACGTATTCGCCGCGGGTGTCGTCGAGCAGGGCTTCGGCTTCGTTCTTGTCGAGGTAGGCGCTGTGCGGGTCGAGGTCTGAAAGCAGGCCGCGCAGCGCGGATTTCATCAGCTGCTGGTCGTCCACCGGCTCGACGTAGGCGTCCTTGACCGCGTTGTAGACCGCGACATAACGACGGATCTCGGCCAGCGGCACCTCGGAAGGCAGGGTTTGCGCCATTACCGGGTCGGTGGCGTCCACGGGCACGGGCGCCGGCGCCTGGGCGAAGGCCAGGGTGGGCAGCAGGACGAAACCGACGGCAAGTAGTTGGCGCATGGGGAGATTATGCGCCCAGCCGGGCTTGTAGGAGCGCCTTGAGGCGCGAATCTTTGGGCTGGGCCCTTGGCGGGGAAGGGATTCGCGCCTGAAGGCGCTCCTACAGGGGCAGCGGGTTCACGGTTTGAACCAGGGTTTGGGGTCCTGGGGCTGGCCATTGCGGCGCAGTTCGAAGTACAGGGCCGGGCGGCCCTGGCCACCGGAGCTGCCGACCGTGGCCAGCGGGTCGCCGGCGCGGACCCAATCGCCCACGTCCTTTAGCAGGGCGTCGTTGAAGGCGTACAGGCTCATCCAGCCGTCGCCGTGGTCGACGATGACCAGCAGGCCGTAACCCTTGAGCCAATCGGAAAAGGCGACGCGACCGGGGGCCACGGCGCGCACTTCGGCCCCGGCGGTGCCTGCGACCAGCCAGCCGTCGCTGCCGCGGCCGTCGGGCAGCTTGCCGCCGAAGGCCGCCAGCACCGTGCCGGCCAGCGGCCGGCCCAGCTGGCCACGACGCCCGGCGAAGGGCCGGGTGTCGTCCACCTGGCGGGGGATGTCGGCGACGGCGTCGCGCAGCTGTTCGAGCAGCTTGAGCACCGTTTTTTCGTCGCGACCCAGCGCCGCCAGGCGCGCCGCCCGGTCCGTGAAGCCCGATTCGAGCGTGGCCAGCACCTGGGCGCGTTCGCCGCGCTGGGCCTCCAGCGCGCCCAGGTCGGCCTGCTGCTGGGCCAGGGCGGCGGCGAGCACGTCGCGCTGGTCCTGGATGCGCTGGGCGACGGTGGCCAGGGCCTGGAGTTCGTCGATAAGGCCGGTGATGCGCTCCTGCCGGTCGGCCTGGAAATAGCGGTGGTAGGCGAGCACCCGGGCCAGGTCGGCCATGCGGTCCTGGGCCAGCAGCAGCTTGAGCTGCTCGTGCCGGCCCAGCGCGTAGGCCGAACGCACGAGCGCCGCCAGGGCTTCGCGCTGCTCGGACAAGCCGGCTTCCAGCCGGGCCTGTTCGACCTGCAGGTCGCGCAGTTCGATTTCGGTGGTGGCGATGCCGGCTTCGGTGCGGCGCAGCGCGCGCACGGCGTCGCCCACCTGGGCGTCGGCGGCGCGCAGGGCCTTGCTGGCTTCGCTGCGTTCGCCGTCGAGCTTGCGCTGTTCGGCGGTGATCGCCTTGATCTGCTGGCGCAGCTGCTGCAGCTGCTGCTCGGCGGCGGCTTCCTTTTTTTCGCGGTCGGCCGACTGGGCGGCCACGGGCATGGCCGCCGCGGCCAGGCAGGCGGCCAGCACCAGGCGACGGATCAAACCAGCTCCACCAGCGGCTGGCCGCTCATCTCGGCGGGCTTGGTGACGCCCAGCAGCGCGAGCATGGTCGGCGCGATGTCGCGCAGGGCGCCGCCGTCGCGCAGGCGCGCCTTGCGGCCGCAGTACACGAAGGGCACCGGGCCGACCGTGTGCGAGGTGTGCGGCTGGCCGGTGTCCGGGTCGCGCATCATTTCCAGGTTGCCGTGGTCGGCGGTGACGATCATTTCGCCGCCGACTTCGGCCAGGGCGCCGCGGATGGCGCCCAGCGCGTGGTCCACGGCTTCGGCGGCCTTGATGGCCGCGGCGAGGATGCCGCTGTGGCCGACCATGTCGGGGTTGGCGATGTTGCAGATGAT
>CAZXTV010000144.1:0-5278 GCA_964643705.1 uncultured Arenimonas sp.
CCCTGCAGCCGCAGCTGATCCTGCTGCAGAAGACCCTGCTCAACATCGAAGGCGTGGGCCGGCTGCTCGACCCCAAGCTCGACATCTGGGCCGAAGCGCGGCCGGTGCTGGAAAAGATCCTGCGCGAACGCTACAGCCCGGCGACCCTGGGCAACGAGTTCCGCAAGCGCCTGCCCGAGCTGATCACGCATGCGCCGGACATGCCGCGACTGGTGCACGAGTTCCTTTCCCAGAGCGTGCGGGGCGAACAGTCCCTGCGCATGCGCAGCGAGGACCTGGCCGAGCTGGCGCGCATTTCCCGCGCCGGCCAGCGCCAGACCGTCTACGCGATCCTGGGCACCGGACTGCTCATCGTCGCTTCCGTGCTGTATGCCCTGGAAGCCGGCGGCCCGCAGTTCTGGGGCATCCCCGCCGTCGCCGGCATCGCCGGCCTGGGCGCCCTGGGCGCCTTCATGGCGGCCTGGCCGCGCCGCTGAGGCATTGACCCTGTAGGAGCGCCTTCCGGTGCGAATCCCTTCTTGGCCACGGGCAAAGTCAAAAGATTCGCGCCTGACGGCGCTCCTACAGGGGTTCAGTCGGCTTCGAGGCCGGCGAAATCACCGGCCGCGACGACGCTGTACCGCAGTTCGCCGATGTGTTCCCGGATCGCGCGGTTCACGTCCTCGGTGCTCAGGGCGGCGAGCTTGGCGTCCAGTTCCGCGCTCCACTGCAGGCTGCGGTCGTACTGCAGGTTGCTGCGCAGCAGGCTGACCAGGTTGCCGTCTTCGGCCCGGCCCATGACGCGTGACTTGAGCAGGCCATCGACGGCGTCCTTGAGCTCGGCCTCGGTGATGCCCTTCTCGATCAGACGCGCCAGCTCCTCGGCGAAAGCCGTCCGCACCCTGGCCACGTTTTCCGGCGCCGCGATCGCGTACAGCTGGTGGGTCGCGTTCTGATCCTCGATGGACGCGTTGAAGCTGGCGCCCACGGAGTAGCTCAGGCCGTCGGTCTGGCGTACCCGCTCGCCCAGTCGCGACTTCATGCCGCCACTGCCGAAGATGTTGTTGGCGACCAGCAGCGCGGCGTAGTCCGGGTGCGAGTCCGACAGCAGGAATTCGGCGCGCTGGTAGATCGCCGCGTTGGCCTGGTCCGGGGTTTCGAGCTGCCGCTGCACGGCTTCCGGCGGCTTCGCCGGGTTTTCCAGGCGCACATAAGGGCGTGCCGTGGTCCAGTCGCCGAAGTGTTCTTCCAGCAGGGCGGCCACTTCCTCGGGGTCGAAATCACCGACCAGGCTTATCTCGCCGTGGCCGGCGCCGTGGAAGCGCGCGTGGAAGTCACGCACCTGGCCCAGCTCCAGGGCACGCAGGTCGGCCAGGTCTTCCTCGAACGTGCCCACGTACCACGGATGGCCCTTGGGCCAGTGGGAGAAATGGCGGTTCATCGCCCGCGACGCCACCGACTGCGGGTTGTTGATGTTCGCCTGCAGGCCGGTGATGGCCTGGCTGCGCAGCTGCCCGAACTCGTCCTCGGGGAAGGCCGGCGACTTGAGGACGTCGGCCAGCAAGGCCAGGAAGGCGGGCAGGTGTTCGCGGGTCGTGGTGGCGCCGGCGCCGACGCTCTGGCTGCCGCCGCTGATCGAAACGCGCGACTTGAGCTCGTCCAGGCGACGGCTGATCTGTTCGCGGTCGAGCGTGCGGGTGCCGCGCATCAGCATGGCCGCGGCCATGTTGGCGGCCAGGTCATGGCCGGTCACGTCCTGGATGCTGCCGAAGCGGAAGCCCAGGCTGAGCGTGATCGTGTCGCCGCGGGTCTGCTTGGGCAACAGGGCGACCTTGGTGCCGTTGGACAGCTGGCTGGTCAGGGTGCGCGCATCGATGTTCGCCGGGCTGGGGTCGAAGGCTTCGCCGGCGGCCACGGCCTCGCGGCCCTGGTAACCATCGACCAGGCTGGCCACGGCCGGCGCCACGGGGATGTCTGCCCGGTCGGGGGCTTCGGTCGGCACGAAACGCGCCAGCGTGCGGTTTGCCTGCTTGAAGTAGGTGCGCGACACCCGTTCGACGTCGGCCACCGTCACCGCCTCGATGCGGTCGCGGCGCACGAAGAACAGGCGCCAGTCGCCGGCCGCGATCGCTTCGGACAGCGCCATGGCGGTGCCGTTGGGGTCGTTGAAGAGCAGCTCGATGTTCTTGAGCAGGCGGTTGCGCGCCCGCTCGACTTCGTCTTCAGTGAACGGCGTTCCGGCGGCGCCTTCGAGGCCGGCGACCAGTGCGTCGGCCACCTCCTGGTCATTGCCCTCGACGGGCAGCATCGCGAAGGAGAGGAATACGCCCGGCTCGGCCAGCAGCCAGGGACTGGCGCTGACGCTGGTGGCCAGGCCAGGTTCGACCAGGGCCTTGTGCAGGCGTCCACTGGGCGTATCGCCCAGCACCTGGCCCAGCACCTGCAGGGCGGCGGTGTCGGGATGGGCCGACGCGGGAATGTGGTAGGACAGGCCGACCAGGCGGGTCTCGCCGACGCGGCGCACGACCACCTCGCGTTCGCCGTCCTGCACCGGCTCGGCGGTGTAGGTTTCCTGCAGTGGTTCCGGCGGGCGCGCGAGCGGGCCGAAGTGTTCAACCACCCGCGCCAGCGCATCGGCGGGTTCGATGCGGCCGGCCACCAGCAGGGTCGCGTTGTCGGGGCGGTAATACCGGCGGTAGAACGCCTGCAGCGCCTCGATCGGCATGTTCTCGACGTCGGCGCGGGCGCCGATGGTGCTGTTGCCGTAGTTGTGCCAAAGGTAGGCGGTGGACACCAGGCGGGACCAGATCACGCGGAAGGGCTCGGATTCACCGCGCTCCATTTCGTTGCGCACCACGGTCATCTCGCTGTCGAGGTCGGCGCGCGCCACGTTGGAATTGACCATGCGGTCGGCTTCCAGCGCCAGCAGCCAGTCCAGGTTGTCCTCGCCGGCGGCGAAGCTGCCGAAGTAGTTGGTGCGGTCGTACCAGGTGCTGGCGTTGTAGCGAATGCCGCGGCGGCGCATCTCGCCGGGGATGTCGGCGTGGGTCGGCGTGCCCTTGAACAGCAGGTGCTCGAGCAGGTGCGCCATGCCGGTTTCGCCGTAGCCTTCGTGGCGCGAACCGACCCGGTAGGTCAGGTTCACCGTCACGGTGGGTTTGGTCGCATCCGGGAAAACAAGCACCCGCAGGCCATTGGCGAGCTGGTATTCGGTGATGCCCTCGACCGAGGCGACTTCGGTGGCGCCCGCCGGCGCATTGGCCCGGGCCAGGCCCGGCATCGCCAGCAGCATGGCCAGCAGGAAGGCGCCCAGGCAGCGGGCCGTGGTGTTGTCCGGCATGTGGATTCCCCGTCGTGGATCGGCCCGCGGGGGCGGGCCTGGCCCAAGCATGCCTTCCCCGTCCGGTCGCGCCAACCCCGGTCGTGGGACAATCCCGCCGATGCAGGTCCTTTATTCCGACTCAAATCTGGCGGTGGTCAACAAGCCCGCCGGCCTGATGGTGCACGACAGCAAGCTGGCCCGCGGCGAGAGCGATTTCGCCGCCGACCGGCTGCGCGAACAGTTTGGCCGGCCGATTTTTCTCGTGCACCGGCTCGACCGCGCCACCAGCGGCTGCCTGTTGCTGGCCTTCGACCGCGACACCGCTTCGGCGCTGGGACGCAGCCTGATGGCCGAACACTTCCGCAAGGATTACCTGGCCGTCTGCCGCGGCTGGCCAGTGCCGCCCGAGGGCGTCATCGAACATCCGCTGGACGGCGGACCCGGCACACCGGTGAAGAAGGACGCGGCCACCGACTACCGCACCCTGGACACCACCGAAGTGGACTGGCCCAGCCAGCAGCACCCGAGTTCGCGCTACGCGCTGCTGTGCTGCAGCCCGCGCACCGGCCGCTTCCGGCAAATCCGCCGGCACCTCAAGCACATCCACCACCATCTGGTCGGCGACACCAGCCATGGCGACGGTCGCCACAACCTGGCGTTTCGCATGCGCGGCGTGCATCGCATGCTGCTGCACGCCTGGCGACTCGAGTTCCCGCACCCGGGCCTGGGTCGGGGGCTTGCGGTGGAGGCACCCCCCGACGAAGAATTCGCCCGGGCGCTTGCCCTGCTGGGCCTGGCTACGCCATGACCGCTGGCCCATGCCCGCTTCACACTGGGCTGGCAAGCTCTGCCCAGCCCCTTCCTCCCCCGACCCCACGAGATCCCACGATGCGCCTCAAAGCCCTGTTTTGCCTGTGCCTGCTGGCCTGCGCCTGTGCGCTGCCGGCCGCCGCCCAGACCGCCGAAGACAGCGATGAACGCCGCATCATGTCGTCGGCGGCCTTCCTTTCCGGCCACCCCGACCTGCGTTACCGCCTGGCGGGCCTGCAGCGTTACCGCAAGAATGATTTCGATGGCGCCATGGTCCGGTTCCGCCGCGCCGCGCGTTATGGCGACAAGCCGTCCCAGGCCATGGTTGGCGAGATGTACTGGAACGGCCAGGGCGTGGCCCGGGACAAGGTGCTCGGTTACGTCTGGATGGACCTGGCCGCCGAGCGCTTTTATCCGCTGATGCTGGCCAAGCGCGAACGTTACTGGGGCGAACTCGATGCCGGCAGCCGTGCGCGCGCGCTGGAGATCGGGCAGCAGGTGTACGCCGAGTACGGCGACGACGTCGCCAAGGCCCGGCTCGACCGCGAGCTGCGTTTCGCCAAGCGCAACACCACCGGCAGCCGCGTCGGTTCGGTGGGTGCGCTGACCATCGTGATCCCGACGGCCTCGGGCACGGAAGTCATCGACGGTACGAAGTTCTACGACGAAAAGTTCTGGGACGTCGACCAGTACCTGGAGTGGCAGGACAACGACTGGAAGCACAACGCCGAAGGCACCGTGGACGTCGGCGAGGTCATGACCCTGGACACGCCGATGCCCGAGGGCCTGGACGACGAGGAATAGGACGCACGATTCGTGGCCAAGCTCTATTTCTACTATTCGGCGATGAACGCCGGAAAGACCACGACCCTGCTGCAGAGCGCGCACAACTACCACGAGCGCGGCATGCGCACGCTGATCCTGACCCCGCAGCTCGACGACCGCTACGGCGAGGGCGTCGTGGCGTCGCGCATCGGCCTGAAGGCGCGCGGCGTGATCTTCGGCCGCGAGGACGACCTGCTGGCGCGGGTGCGCGCCGACATCGACGCGAACGGCCCGCTGCACTGCGTGCTGATGGACGAAGCCCAGTTCCTGTCCAAGCAGCAGGTCTGGCAGGTCACCGAGATCGTCGACCGCCTGAACGTGCCGGTGCTGGCCTACGGCCTG
>CAZXTV010000145.1:0-2625 GCA_964643705.1 uncultured Arenimonas sp.
TGCGGGTGGAGTCGCGCTTGCTCAGCGCGATGCCGAAATCGGTGAGCAGCGGACGGTCGGCGTTGTCGAACAGGACGTTTTCGGCCTTGACGTCCCGGTGCACGATGCCGCGCGCGTGGGCGTACTCAAGCGCCGACAGCAGCGAGCGCAGCACTTCGACGGCGCGGTCTTCGTCCTGGGTGAAATCGCGCTGGCCCAGGTGGCCCTTGGCCAGGTAGGGCAGCACGTAATACAGCAGGCCCTGGCGCGTGCGACCGACCTCGTGGATGCCCACGATGCAGGGATGTTCGAGCTTGGCGATGGTGCGCGCCTCGTGTTCGAAGCGCTGCTTGGAGATTTCGTCGGTCAGGGCCGCCGGCGACATGACCTTGATCGCGACCTGGCGGTCGAGCGATTCCTGCACCCCCAGGTAAACCTGGGACATGCCGCCCTTGCCGATCCGGCGCAGCACCCGATAGCCCGGGATCTCCGGCATGTAGCTGGAGAGCAGCGCGGTCAGCTCGTCAGGGGAAAGCTCTTCTTCCTGCTGCATGGCGCGGTCGGGAGGGACGGGGGCGGGCCCTCCAGCATACGGGAGCCAGCCGTTCAGGCAAGCCGGGGGGCAAAACGTGATTCCCGTCACGCCTCCCCTGGCGCCGCCGGATCGCGTTTATCGCGCTTGAGGCGCACGTAAACCTGCTTGCGGACCCGGGCCACGACCTCGCCGGAGGCGTCGGTCACCGGGGTCTCGAACCAGTGCAGGACCTTGTCGCCGCCTTCCGCGGCGGCCCGGATCTGGTCCACCACGGCGTCTTCGAGCAGGAAATCGGCCACCACGGTGCCCCGGCCGGGTTTTTCGAAGCGGATTTCGCCGGCCTGGTCCCATACCAGGTAGCCCGGCCCCAGCCGGCGCATCACCAGGATCATCCAGAACGGGTCGACCATCGCGAACAGGCTGCCGCCGAAATGCGTGCCGACGTAGTTGCGGTTGTACCAGCGCTGGTGCAGCTCGACCCGGGCATGCCGGAAGTCCGCGGACAGCTCGGTGACGCGGATGCCCGCGAAAAGGAAGGGTGGCCAGAGGCGGAAGAGGGTGCGCAGGCGGGAGGCTTTCATGCGTGGCGGACGTTATGCTCGGCGGATGTTTCGGGGAGGTGGGGATGGCCGGGACCTGCGCCAATTGTGGGCAAATCCTGCAGGGTGAGTATTGCCATGCCTGCGGGCAAAAGCGCGTGCACGATGCCGATCGCCGGTTGGGGCACTTGCTGCGGCAGGCCTTTGCCGTGCTTTCCGACGTCGACGGGCGGCTTTGGGGCAGCCTGCGGGCGCTGTTCTTCCAGCCCGGACGGCTGAGCCGCGACTACCTCGACGGGCGCCGGCGCCGCTGGATGTCCCCGGTGGCCCTGTTCCTGCTGGCGAACGTGCTGTATTTCGTGCTGCCCGTCGGCGTCACCGACTTCAATCTTTCGCTGCGGGACCAGATTGGCCAGCCACTGCACGGCGCGATGGTCGAGCGCATGGTGAACGCAAGGATCGAACACAAGAACCGGGAAAGCCTGGCGCGCTGGTCACGCCTGCCCGAGGATTCCCGCCCTGCGGCGCCCCGGCCGGTGCTGCTGGGAGATGTCGCCGACGCCTACGAAGCGCGAGCGGGCGACGTCGGCAAGACCCTGGTCATCCTGCACGTGCCGCTGCTGGCCCTGGGCCTGTGGCTGTGTTTCCACCGGCGACGGCGGTATTTCGCCGAACACGTGGTGGTGGCCCTGCACCAGTTCACTTTCCTGCTGATCTATTTCCAGCTGGTGTTGCTGCCGGCGGGCTGGCTCTACCTCTACCTGTCGGGTGCGACGGGTTCGGGGCAGATGCCGCCCTGGGCCATGGTCGCTTCGCTGTTGCTGATCGGGCTGCACTTCACGCTGGCGCTGCGCCGCGTCTACGACGTGCCCTGGTGGGCAGCGATCGTGCTGCCGCTGCCGCTGCTGGTCGCGATGATGCAGGCCAGCACCTGGGTTTACCGGCCGCTGCAGTTCCTGATTACCTGGGCCATCACCTGAGCCGGCTTCAGAACAGCAGCGACGCCATCTTGCGGCGGTAGGTACCGACCAGGTCTTCGTCTTCGACAACGCGGAAGGCGTCGATCAATGCCCTGCGCGGCAGGCCGTCCTCGAAATTGCGGTCGATGCGCAGCATTTCCAGGAACTGCTCCAGTCCGTCCTGGCAACGGCCTTCGACGACGTCCATGGCGCCCAGCAGGTGGCGCGCGCGCTGGTCGCCGGGGTTGGCGGCGATGGCCTGGCGCAGCACGCCGGCCGGCGGCGCGTCCTTGAGCAGGGCGGCGAAACCCAGCCGCGCCCGCCCGCGCAGCGCGCGGTCGTCCTGGGCCAGGTTGGCCGGCAGCTTGTCGAGCAGGACCTCGGCCTCGGCGACCGCGCCGGTCACCAGCAGGGCCAGGGCCAGGTCGAGCTTGATCCCGTCGTTTTCAGGTTCGGCCTGGACCGCCGCGCGCAGCCGCACGACTTCTTCATGCGGGTCCACCGGCGCCGGCGCTTCGGGCTCGGCGGGAAGCTCGGCCTCGCGCGGCGCGACGCCGTGGTGCTCCAGGAACTGGCGCAGCTGGCCTTCGGGAAGCGCGCCGGGAAAACCATC
>CAZXTV010000145.1:2635-5196 GCA_964643705.1 uncultured Arenimonas sp.
GTCCTTGACCAGCATCACCGTCGGCACCGACTTGATCTGGAAATAACCGGCGAGCTGCTGTTCCTGGTCGACGTCGACCTTGGCCAGCACGAAGCCGCCGTTGAACTCGGCCGCCAGCTTTTCCAGCAACGGCCCCAGGGACTTGCAGGGCCCGCACCAGGTCGCCCAGAAATCGACCAGCACCGGGACGTCCTTCGAACGCAGCAGGACGTCCTGTTCGAAGGTGGGCAGGCTGGCATCGAAGACGTGGGGGTTGTCGGCAGTCATGGCGGATCCGTCGCAAGGGTCTTGACCGGAGATGGTGCCAGTTGCGGCGCGGTTCAAGCCAATGTCAGTCCGCTTCGCTGCGCCGGAACCAGGCCAGGCCAAGCCCGGCGACCACCAGGCCGGCCACGGCGCTGTAGAGAGACACCTGGGCGGCGATCGCCGGATCACTGGCCAGGGTCTGGGTGGGCAGCGACCACGGGTACCACGGGCCAAAACGCGCCGACTGGCCGATCAGGAAGCCCATGACCGTAGCGCCCATGCCGACGCCGACGGCCACCGCGAAGCTGCGCCAGCGCAGCGCGATAAAGGTGTGCAGGGACACCAGGAGCAGGCTGGCAACGTAGATTTCCCAAAGGTCCCGCGCCAGCGCGCCCCAGGGCGGCGACCCGGCCAGGCCGAAGGCCGGCTTCACCGCCGCCAGCACCGCGCCGCCCAGTGGCAGCAGCGCGAACATGGCCAGCTGCGACAGCGCCACCAGCACGGCCAGCCCGATCAGCTTGGCCAGGTAATGCACGCGCCGCGGCGGCGCCAGCGCCAGCAGGTGTTTCCATTGGTTGCCCTGGTGGTCCAGGCCGGCCAGCAGGGCCGCCTGCAGCGTCACCAGCAGCGGCAGCATCAGGAAGGCCCACAGCACCAGCGTGGCCTGCACGAACGCGATCCAGGCCTCGTCACCGGGCAGGGGGGCGCGACTGGCGGGGAACCTGGAAAAAGTAACCTGCAGGACGTACACGGCCACCACCAGCGCCGGTGCCACCAGGCACATCCAGGCGGCCAATGTGCCGCGCAGCTTCAGTCGTTCAGCCCACAGGGCCCGCAGCAGCGGGCTCATGCCACCGCCTCGCGCGCCCGCGGCGCGGTGAGTTCGAAGAACAGCGATTCCAGGGTCACCGGTTCCAGCGCGAGGTGGTGCACGCCGATGCCATGCGCGACCAGGCGCCGGTTGATCTCGGCCGCGGGCAGGCGGGGGCTCAGGCGCAGCGCGTGGCCTTCGGCCAGGGCCGGGTCTTCGCCGGCTTCCACCAGCACGCGCATGGCCTTCGCCGGTGAATCACAGCGAAGCAGCAGGGCCGGCCGGGCGCGTTCGCGCAGTTCGGCCAGGGTGCCCTGGAAGCGCAGCCGGCCGCGGTCGAGCACGCCGACGTGGCTGGCCAGCTGGTCGATTTCACCCAGCAGGTGGCTCGACAGGAACAGGGTCAGGCCTTCCCGGGCCACCAGGTCGCGCAGGAAGCGGCGCAGGTCCTGCGTGCCCGCCGGGTCCAGCCCGTTGCCGGGTTCGTCGAGCAGCAGCAGCTTGGGCCGTGCCAGCAGCGCCAGGCCGATGCCCAGCCGCTGGCGCATGCCCAGGGAATAGTCGCGCACCCGCCGGTGGGCGTCGTCGGCCAGGCCGATGCGTTCAAGGACCTCGTCCACGCGGGTGGCCGGCAGGCCCAGCAGGCGGCGCGTCACTTCGAGGTTGCCGCGGCCGTCCAGGTGCGGATACAGCGACGGGTGTTCGACCAGGGCGCCCACCCGGGCCAGGACCGAGCGCCGGCCGGGCAGCAGTCGCTCGCCAAGCAGGTGGACCTCGCCGGCGTCGGGGCGCAGCAGGCCCAGCAACAGGCGGATGGTGGTGGTCTTGCCGGCGCCGTTGGGACCCAGGAAACCGTAGATCGCGCCCGCGGGCACGGACAGGTCGAGTTCGTGCACGCCCTGGCCACCGCGGAAGCGGCGGCTCAGCTGACGGGTGTGGAGGGCAGGTTCCATGGCGACGGGGGCGGCGGGGAAGGGGCCAGTGTGACCGAGCCCGCCCTCGCCGACCCGTGCCATGGGTTGCCCAACCCCGGTCACGCCACGCCGGGTTTATTCCGGCGCGCGCACCACCTTGCCGTCCTTCATCACGAAGTCGACCTTCTTCACCACCGCGATGTCCTGCAGCGGGTCGCCGGGCATGGCCACGATGTCGGCGATGCTGCCCGGCGCCAGCGTGCCCAGGTCGTCGCGGCCCAGCACCTTGGCCGCATGCACGGTGGCCGCGCGCAGGGCCTCGGCGGCCGGCATGCCGGCCTCGACCATGTAGACGAATTCGTCGGCGTTCTGGCCGTGCAGGCTGACGCCGCTGTCGGTGCCGAAGGCGATCTTCACGCCGGCCTTCCAGGCCCGGGCCAGCGTGCCCTGGATCTGCGGCCCGATGCGCGCGGCCTTGGGCCGGACGACTTCGGGGTAATAGCCGTCGATCCTGGCCTTTTCGGCCACGAAACGACCCGCGGTGACGGTCGGCACGTACCAGGTGCCGTGTTTTTTCATCAGCGCGAACA
>CAZXTV010000146.1:0-5183 GCA_964643705.1 uncultured Arenimonas sp.
CCCGGCGCAGGGCGCCGAGCATGTTGGGGCGGCTGTAGCGCAGGCCCAGGCCGTCGATCAGCACGCGCACCGCCACGCCGCGCTCGTGGGCCCGGCGCAGTGCATGCAGGAAGGCCTGTCCGGCGGCATCGTTGTCGAAGATATAGCTGGCCAGCGTCACCGAACGCTTCGCCGCGTCGATGGTGGCCAGCATGGCCGGGTAGGCGGCGTCGCCGTCTTCCAGCGGCTCGACGCGGTGGCCGGCCCGCAGTGCCCGGCCGGTGAGGCGCCCGCCCAGGCGTTCGAGACCGCTCAGCCCGGGATGCTGCTGCAGCCAGGCGTCGACCGCCGCGGCCGAGGGTTCCTCGCTGCCCTGCAGGGGTTCGCGGTTCCAGACCTCGCGCAGCCCCAGCGCCACGGCGCTGCGCTGCACGCGGTTGACGCCGAACAACAGGTACAGCAAGGCCCCGGCGCCCGGCGCCAGCCAGACCAGGCCGATCCAGCCGATGACGGCGCTCACGTGGCGCTTGCGCAGCACGGCGTCGACCGTGACGGCACTGGCGGCGACGACATGCGCCGGCGCGGCCAGCAGCGCCCAGGCCGACCCCAGCCAGTCGTTCATGCGTCGCGCCTGCCGGCACGGGACGGGCCTCTGAGCACCATGGGTTCCCTCGATGCCTTTCTCAATGCCCTTTCGAGGGGCATTGTCACCCGCGCCGGCACAAGCACGAACATGCGCAGTCGCAAAGCCGCCCCCCGGGCTTGAGAAGGGGTCAAGGCGGTTGCCCCGGGCTGCGGCAGTATCGTCGGGCCTTCGTCGGCGTGGCGCTTGCTGCACGGTGCGTCACCAGACAGGCCCGTGCCAGAGCACGGCGGCTCGTCCCGCGTATCGCGTGGGACGGGGGGTTGGACCGGCCTCGCTCGACCAAGGAGCACCCATGAATCATCGTCACCGCCAGGTGCGACCGCAGACAGGCGCTTCGGCCGCCGCCGGCCTGCAACCGGGCGTCTGGCGCGCCGGCAAGCTGTTGGTGCGCACGCTGTGCGCGGCGCTGCTGTGGTGGGTGTTGGCAGGCGGCACGGGCTGGGCCTTCGGCGTGCCGGTCATCGTGCTGGCCGTCGTCGCCAGCCGGGTCCTGCAACCCGTGCGACGCGTGCCGTTTCGACCCCTCGGGCTGCTGCGCTTCCTTGCGTTCTTCGCCGCGCGCTCCGTGCAAGCCGGCTTCGACGTTGCCCGCCGTGCCTTTTCGCTCGGGCCGCCGCTGTCGCCCGCGATCATCGAACACCGGCTGCAGCTGCCGCCGGGTCCGGCGCGCGTCTTCCTGGCCGACACCATGAGCCTGCTGCCGGGCACGCTGAGCGCGGGGCTGGCCGGCGACCGGCTGCGCCTGCACGTGCTCGACACGCGGCAGCCCAGCGAGCCCGGATTGCGTGCCGCCGAAGCGGCCGTGGCCGCGCTGTTCGGTGAGCCCTCAAACAAGGAAGCCCGATGATGGAAACCGCCTGCCTGGCCCTGGCCGCCTTCCTGGTGCTGAACATCGCCGCCGGGCTGCTGCGCATCCTGCGTGGCCCCACGACGGCCGACCGCATGCTGGCCGCGCAATTGTTCGGCACCACCGGTGTGGCCGTGCTGCTGCTGCTATCGCAGGCACAAGCCATGCCGGCGCTGCGCGACGTGGCGCTCGTCTTCGCGGCCCTCGCGGTGCTGGCCACACTGGCCTTCGTGCGGCGTGTCGGTCGCGGTCCCGGCCACGCCGCTGGCGGCCCCAGCGACGAGCCGACGGGCCAGGCCGGAGCCGAATCGTCATGAGTGCGCTGGACCTGCTCAGCCTGGTGCTGCTCGCCGCCGGCACCTTCTTCTTTCTGGCCGGTACGGTCGGGCTGCTGCGCTTTCCCGACGTCTATACCCGCCTGCACGCGCTGACCAAGATCGACAACCTGGGCCTGGGCTTCGTGGTGCTGGCGCTCATGCTGCAGGCGGACACTCTGGCTGGCGTGCTCAAGCTCGCGCTGGTCTGGGCATTGGCGCTGGCGGCGAGCGCCACCGCCAGCTACCTGCTGGCGCACCACGCGCTACAGCAGGGCGTGCGCCCCTGGCAGCGGCCGCCGCCAGACGAGGTATGAACTTCGCCCCGTGGTGGATCGACGGGCCGCTGGCGGCGGCGCTGGTCTGGGTGGCCTGGCGGCTGCTGGGCAGCCAGGACCTGTTCAAGGCGGTGGTGCTGTTCATCGTCTTCGGCCTGCTCATGGCGCTGGTCTGGGCGCGCCTGGCCGCGCCCGACCTGGCACTGGCCGAAGCGGCCATCGGCGCCGGGCTCACCGGTGCGCTGCTGCTGGACGCCGTGGGCCACCTGCAGCGCGGCGCCCGGCGCAGCAAGGAAGAGCGATGAGCGCCACGGCGGCAGGTATTTCGGGTCTCTTGCGTGTCGTCACACTGGTTGCCGTGACCTCGTTCGCCGCCGTCTTGGCGTGGGCCATGCTGGATCTGCCGCTGCCGCAGGCCCGACTCGCCGACCTGGTCGACGCGCAGCTGGCCGTCAGCGGCGTGCGTCATCCCGTGACAGCAGTGCTGCTCAATTTCCGCGCCTACGACACGCTGCTGGAGGTGGCCGTACTGCTGCTGGCTGGGTTGGGCGTGCTGGCGCTGCAGCGGGCTGCGGGAGACGCCGTGACGCCGCCCGATGTGACGGCCGGACCCTTGCTTGGCGGCTTGCTGCACCTGCTGGTGCCGCTGCTGTTGATGCTGGCCGGCTACCTGCTGTGGGCCGGCGCCAACGGCCCGGGCGGGGCCTTCCAGGCCGGCGCGGTACTGGCGGCCACCGGTGTGCTGCTGCGGCTGGCGGGGCGCTGGACGCCGCTGCTGCCGCCGCAGGCACCCGCGCGCGCCGGCCTGATCGTCGGCCTGGTCGTCTTCCTGGCCGTCGCCGCTGGTGCCCGGCTGGCCGGCGGCGCCATGCTCGAATACCCGCGCGCCTGGGCCGGGGTGCTGATCCTGGGGGTGGAGGCCGCACTCACGGTGTCCATCGCGTTGGTGCTGTTCGGTTTCTTCGCCGCCGCGCCCGCGCATCGGCGCGACCGGGATTGATGCGCTGATGGGTGCGGGCTTTCTCTACGCCTTGGCCGGCGCCGTCCTGCTGGCGCTGGGTCTGCATGCACTGGTCTGGCATGCACACCTGCTGCGCAAGATCCTGGCCATCAACGTGATGGGCAGCGGCGTCTTCCTGGCCCTGGTCGGACTGGCGCAGCGCCACGGCGTCGCCGACCCCGTGCCGCAGGCCATGGTGCTGACCGGCATCGTGGTGGCGGTCAGCGCCACCGCGCTGGCGCTGGCGCTGATGCGCCGGCTCTTCGACCTCACCGGATCGACCTCGCTCGACGGGTCGGACACACGGGCCGAAGGGCCGGCGTAACCTGGCGCTGCCACTGAACCGCCATGGGCAGCCTGCTCGCGATCGACCCCGTGCCCTGGCTGGTGCTGCTGCCGCTGGTGCTGGCCAGCCTGGGTTTCCTGGGCGGTGCCCGTGTGGCGCACCACGTGGCCGTGCCGGGGCTGGTGCTGGGCCTGCTCGCTGCGACGCTGCTGGCGCTGCAGGTGGCTGCCGGCGGCGTGCAGGTGCAGGCCCTCGGTGGCTGGGCGGCGCCGCTGGGCATCGAACTGCGCGCCGACGGGCTGGCCGCGCTGATGCTGCTGATGACCGCGGTGGTGATGCTGCCGGTGGGCGTGTATGCGCTGGCCTATTTCCGACAGCGGGCCGAAGCCGCATCGTTCTGGCCGCTGACCTGGTGCCTGGTGGCCGCGATGAATGCGCTGTATCTGTCGGCCGACGTCTTCAATCTCTATGTCACGCTGGAACTGCTGGGGTTGGCGGCCGTGGGGCTGGTGGTGATGACGGGCGGGGCGGTGGCGGTGGCCGCCGGCCTGCGCTACCTGCTCGCGGCGTTGGCCGGCTCGCTGCTGTACCTGCTGGGCGTGGCGCTGCTGTATGGCGCGCATGGCGTGCTGGCCATCGCGCTGCTGGCGCCGCAACTGGCGCACGCGCCGTATGCCTGGCTGGCGGCGGCCTTGATGGTGCTGGGCCTGACGGTGAAGACCGCGCTGTTTCCGCTGCATTTCTGGCTGCCGCCGGCGCACGGCGGTGCCGCCACGCCGGTGAGCGCGCTGCTTTCGGCGCTGGTCATCAAGGCCTCGTTCTACCTGCTCGTTCGCCTGTGGCTGGACCTGTTCGGCGAGCTGGCCACCCCGCCGGCCGCCCAGTTGCTGGGCTGGCTGGGGGTTGGCGCCATCGTCTGGGGCTCGCTGCTGGCGCTGCGCCAGCAGCGGCTGAAGATGTGGGTGGCCTATTCGACGGTGGCGCAGGTGGGCACGCTGTTTCTCGTCTTCCCGCTGCTCAGCGGCACCGGCGCCGCGGTGGCCGGCCCGGCGCTGGCCGGGGGCGTCTGGCAGGCGCTGTCGCACGCCGCGGCCAAGGGTGCGATGTTCCTTGCCGTGGGCAACATGGTGCTGGCGATGGGGCGCGACACGATCACCGGCCTGGGCGGGCTGGCGGCGCAGCGGCCGCTGAGCTTCTTTGCCCTGGCGCTGGCGGGCCTGTCGCTGATGGGTCTGCCGCCCTCGGGCGGCTTCATCGCCAAGTGGCTGCTCATCCAGGCGGCGCTGGCCGCCGGGCAGTGGTGGTGGGTGGTGGCCCTGGTGGCCGGCGGTCTGCTCACCGCGGCCTACCTGCTGCGTGTGCTGCGCCTGGCCTTCGTGTCGGCGCCGGAGGCGCCGGTGTTTCAGGCGGTGCCGCGCACGCTGGAGTTCAGTGCATTGGCGCTGGCCGCCGTATCGGTGGGACTGGGTTTCGTCGCCAGCGCGCCGCTGGCGCTGCTCGCGGTGGGGCGGCCATGAAGGTCTGGCTGCCGCTGCTGGTGCTGGCCACCTCGCTGGCCACCGCGCTGCTGATCTTCTTCCTGGCCGAGCATCGCCACCGCCTGCGCAGCGCGCTCAACCTGACTGGCGCGACCGTCAAGGTGGGGCTGGTGCTGCTGATGCTGTGGGGGGTGTTCCACGACCAGCACTACGAGGCGCGCTACGCACTGCTGCCCGGGGTCGACTTCGTGCTGCGGGCCGACGCGCTGGGGCTGTTCTTCCTGACGCTGTCGTCCGGGCTGTGGCTGCTGACCACGGTCTACGCCATCGGCTACCTGGAGGGCTCGCCGCAGCG
>CAZXTV010000147.1:0-5175 GCA_964643705.1 uncultured Arenimonas sp.
CGAGAGTTTCGAATACACCTCCGGCGCCGTGCTCGAGACGCCGGTGGGCACCATGCAGGGCAGCTACCAGATGCTGGCCGACGACGGCACCCGCTTCGACGCCGAGATCTCGCCCTTCACCCTTTCCGTGCCGCGGACCCTGCACTGATGGCCACTTACGCCATTGGCGACGTCCAGGGCTGTTACGACGCGCTGCAGCGACTGCTCGAGAAGATCCGCTTCGACCCGGCGGTGGACCGCCTGTGGTTTTGCGGCGACCTGGTGAACCGCGGCGGCCAGTCGCTGGAAACCCTGCGCCTGGTGCATTCGCTGGCCATCCACAGCACCATCGTGCTGGGCAACCACGACCTGTCGCTGCTGGCCATCTCGACCCGGCGCGAATTCGACCAGCGAAAGGTCAACCCCGACCTGCAGCGGGTGCTCTTCGCCGACGACACCGAAATCCTGGTGAACTGGCTGCGCCAGCAGAAGCTCTTCCACGTCGACCGCACGCTGAACTTCGCGATGGTGCACGCCGGGCTCGCACCCAAGTGGACGATCGCCCTGGCCGAGGCGCGCGCGCGCGAGGTCGAGGAAAAACTTCGCGGCGACGGCTTCCAGAAGCTGGTCAAGAACATGTACGGCGACAAGCCGGCCTGGACCCCCAAGCTGATGGGGCCCGAACGCTACCGCGCGATCATCAACGTCTTCACCCGCATGCGTTATTGCACGCCGGGCGGCCGCATCGGCTTCGAGGACAAGGGCCGGCCCGGCACCCAGCGGCCCGGCGTCTACCCCTGGTTCGAAGTGCCTGGGCACGCCGAACGAGAAATGCCGGTGGTGTTCGGCCACTGGTCGACGCTGGGCCTGTTCATGGGCCTGGGCGTTTATGCCATCGACACCGGCGCGGTCTGGGGCGGCAAGCTCACGGCGCTGGAACTGGGCCCCGAGCTGCGCCTGCACCAGGTGCCGGGGCGCAGCGCGCCGGACAACCTGCCGCGCGGCGACGACTGAAACACAAGGAGACTCCCATGACCCGTAGCCTCATCTTCCTGCTCGTGGCCGCACTGGCCCTGCCGGTCCTGGCCCAGAACGCCGGCAGCGGCGACGCCGCGGCGCGCGTGAACGCGATCAAGGCCGCCGTGGCCCCCGGCAAGCAGATCTTCATGGCGCGCCAGCTGCAGCTTTCCAACGAGGAAGACGCCGCGTTCTGGCCCGTCTACGACGCCCACCAGGCCGGCCTGGCCGACCTGGCCGAACGCCGTTCGCGGCTGCTGGCGCGGCACGCCGAACGCCTGGCCGCCGGCCAGGTGGACGACGGCGACATCGAGGACCTGGCCGAGGAAATGCTGGCCCTGGAAGCCGACGAAGCCGACCTGCTCGAATCAAGCTTCGCCCGCCTGGGCCGCGCCGGCCTGCCGGTGGAAAAGGCCGTGCGCTACGTCCAGCTCGAAAAGGACCTGCGTGCCCTGCGCCACTTCGAGCGCGGCGACGACGCCGACTACCGCTTCAAGTAGCGCCGTTGCCGGCGCGCCGGTAGTCCACGAACTCGAAGGCCAGGGCGTGCCGGTGGTCGGCCGCGTGCGATTCGCGCCATACCGGTTCCCAGTCCCCCGGGTCGCAGGCCGGGAAAAAAGCATCCGCCCCCGCCACCACCGTGTCCACGTGGGTCAGGTGCAGGTGGCTGGCCATCGGCAGCGCCAGCGCGTACACCTCGCCGCCGCCGATCACCATCAGCGCCCCACCATCGATGCCCGCCATCGCCTCGTCCAGCGTGGCCACGGGCTCCATGCCTTCGAAGGGCACGCGTCCCGACCGGGTCAGCACCAGGTTGCGTCGCCCCGGCAACGCCCGCCCCAGTGACTCGGCGGTCTTGCGGCCCATCAGCAGCGGCCGCCCCAGGGTCAGCGCCTTGAAGCGCTTTAGGTCGTCCGGCAGGCGCCAGGGCAGCTGGTTGCCCCGGCCGATGCCGCGGGCGCGGTCCAGCGCCGCGACCAGGCGCAGCTCGGGCAGGCGGCTCACACCGCCACCGGCGCCTTGATGGCCGGGTGCGGATCGTAAGCTTCGATGGCGATGTCCTGGAAGCGCATGGCGAACAGGTCGGTGGCACCGGGCGCCAGCAGCAGCCGCGGCAGCGGCCGCGGTTCGCGCGCCAGTTGCTCGCGCGCCTGGTCGACGTGGTTCGAATACAGGTGCGCGTCGCCCAGCGTGTGCACGAAATCGCCGACGTCCAGGCCGCAGTGGCGCGCCACCATGTGCGTGAGCAGCGCATAACTTGCGATGTTGAAGGGCACGCCCAGGAAGATGTCGCCCGAACGCTGGTAGAGCTGGCAGCTGAGCTTTCCGTCGGCCACGTAGAACTGGAACATCGTGTGGCAGGGCATCAGGGCCATCTGCGGCAGCTCGGCCACGTTCCAGGCGCTGACGATGAGCCGGCGCGAATCGGGGTTGCGCTGGATTTCCTCCACCACCTGGCGCAGCTGGTCGATCTCGCGGCCGTCGCTGCCGGTCCAGTGGCGCCACTGGCGGCCGTAGACCGGGCCGAGTTCGCCGTTTTCGTCGGCCCACTCGTCCCAGATGCTGACCTTGTTCTCGCGCAGGTAGGCGATGTTGGTCTCGCCGCGGATGAACCACAGCAGCTCGTGGATGATCGAGCGCAGGTGCAGCTTCTTGGTGGTGACCAGCGGGAAACCTTCGGCCAGGTCGAAGCGCAGCTGCCAGCCGAACACCGAACGCGTGCCGGTGCCGGTGCGGTCGGCCTTGACCGTCCCGTGTTCAAGCACGTGCCGCAGCAGGTCCAGGTAGGCGCGCATCAGGCTTTCTCCGCCGGCGGCGGCACCGGCACCAGCGTTGGCGAGCGGTGCGAAAGCCAGAGCAGGAACAGGCCCAGCGCCACCAGCGGCAGCGACAGCAGCTGGCCCATGGTCAGCCAGCCGAAGGCCAGGTAACCCAGGTGGGCGTCGGGTTCACGCACGAATTCCACCGCGAAGCGGAACAGCCCGTAGCCCAGCGCGAACAAACCCGACAGCGCATAACGCGGCCGCGGCTTGCGCGAGTAGAACCACAGCACGCCGCCCAGCACCAGGCCTTCGAGCGCCGCCTGGTAGAGCTGCGAGGGATGCCGCGCGAAGGCATCGAGCGCGCCGCTGGCGTGCAGGGCCCGTAGCTGTTCGGCCGGCAGTGCCGCGTATTCCGCCGGCAGGCTGGGCGGGAACACCACGCCCCAGTCGCCGCCGGTGGGTTTTCCCCAGAGTTCGCCGCCGATGTAGTTGCCCAGGCGGCCAAAGCCCAGGCCCGCCGGCACCAGCGGCGCGACGAAATCCATGGTGTCGAAGAAGTGCAGGCGCTGGCGCCGCGTCCACCAGGCCGCCGCCACCAGCACGCCGAGCAGGCCGCCGTGGAAGCTCATGCCGCCTTCGTTGACCATGAACAGCATCAGCGGGTCGGCGAGGAAGGCGTCGAAGGAATAAAACAGCACGTAACCCACGCGGCCGCCCAGGATCACGCCGAGCATCCCGTAGAAAAGCAGGTCGCCGAATGCGTCTTCGTTCACCCCGGGCAAGCGCCCCGCCCGCACCCGCCGGCGGCCCAGCCACCAGGCCGTGAAAAAGGCCAGGGCATACATCAGCCCGTACCAGTGGATGCCATGCGGCCAGAACGGCAGTTCCAGCGCCAGCGGATCGATGTCGTGGAGGATGGTCATTTCAGCCCGGTCTTGGTCGCTTTCGCTTGGACAGGATGTTCAGCGCCTCGACGCCCGCCGAGAAGGCCATGGCGAAGTAGAGGAACTTGCGGTCGATGTGGAAATCGAAGCCGTCGGCGATCAGGGCCACGCCGACCAGGATGATGAAGCTCAGGGCCAGCATCTTCACCGTCGGGTGCCGGTCGATGAAGTCGCCGATCGGGTTGGCCGCGAACAGCATCACCGCCACCGCCATCAGGATCGCCGCCACCATGACCCAGCGGTTGTCGACCATGCCCACCGCGGTGATCACCGAATCAAGCGAGAACACGATGTCGATGATCGCGATTTGCATGATGACGTAGCCAAACACCGCCGAAGGCTTGGTGCCGATGTCTTCTTCGTCGGCCTCGCCTTCGACCGAATCGTGGATTTCCATCGTGCCCTTGACCAGCAGGAACAGGCCGCCGGAGATCAGCACCAGGTCGCGCACGGAAAAGTCCATGCCGAACAGCGCGAACAGGTTGTTCTGCATGCTCGCCAGGAAGGCCAGCGACAGCAGCAGCAGGATGCGGGTGATGCAGGCCATGGCCAGGCCAAAACGGCGGGCGCGCGGCCGCTGCTCGGGCGGCAGCTTGCTGACGGCGATCGAGATGAAGACGAGGTTGTCGATGCCGAGCACGATCTCGAGCGTCGCCAGGGTGAGCAGCGCTATCCAGATTTCAGTGCTGAAGATCCAATCCATCGTCCAGGGTCCCGGTCAAAAATAACGTGGGCCGAGGATCAATCCCCAGCAGGCCAATACATTCAGGTCGGCCAGGAACACGGCGGCCGAGCCCATGTCCTTGGCGCGCCCCGCGAGTTCGTGGTGTTCGGCGCCCCAGCGGTCAACCACCGCTTCGACCGCCGAATTGAGTACCTCGACCACCAGCACGATCATCATCGAGCCGACCAGGATCGCGCGTTCGACCCCGTCCGCGCCCAGCCACAGCGCCACGGGCGCCAGCAGCACGAACAGGTAGACCTCGAGCCGGAAGGAGGACTCGAGCATCCACGTTGCCCGCAGGCCCTTGAGCGACCAGGTGAACGCCCGCCAGACCCGGAACGGGCTGCGGGGCGCCAGGCTGTCATAGCTGTCGGCCATCGTGGCTCTAGGGGCGGAGAAGGCGCTGATTCTGCCACATCCCTGCCTTTCGGCCTTGTGCGCCCGGTCGGGCGCCCGCACCATTCAGGTATCCGCAGATCACCAGGAGCGCCGCATGTTCAACGCCGAACGTCTGTTGGGCCAGCTGATGGGCCAGGCCATGGGAGGCCAGCTGGGGGGTCGGAAGAAAAAGCGCCGCGGCGGCTTCGGCCTGCCCAGCGGTGGCCAGATGGCCGTGGGCCTGGGCGTGCTGGGCGTGGCCATGGCCGCCTACGAACACTACAGCCAGAAAAACGCCGCCCCGGCGCCGCAGCCGATGGCGGGCCCGGCCCTGGGTGCCGCGGTGCCCCCGCCGCCGCCCGGGCGGGCC
>CAZXTV010000148.1:0-5170 GCA_964643705.1 uncultured Arenimonas sp.
CGGGACGACCCTTCCCCTGACGCGCTGTCGCAGCGGGCATCGGAGGACGGCAGGATCCAGGCCAGCGACGGCAAGGCGATCTACGAGCAGGTCTGCCAGGGCTGCCACATGGCCGAAGGACGCGGCGCCGTCGGCGCCGGCAGCTATCCCGCGCTGGCCGGCAATCCAAAGATGGCCTCGGCGCCCTACCTGGCCGTGACGATACTGAAAGGACGGCGGAACATGCCGGCCTTCGCCCGCGACCGGAGCCAGGAGCTATTCATGCCGCAGTCGTGGATGGATGACGAGCAGGTGGCCGCGGTGGTCAACTACCTGCGCAGCAATCTTGGCAACCGCTACACCGACCCTATCAGCGCCGCCGACGTCGCGGCCCTTCGCGACCCCAACGGAGACCGTCAATGAATGCCCGCATCCGCCTGCTTGCCCTGCTCTTCCTGGCGCCGTCGTTCGCTTCGGGCGCCGAGGTCGTACGGCACAAGATTCCCAACAGCAACTTCCCCATCGCCGCGGCGGTGGAAGTTCCGGCCGGCCGCACCACGGTCTATCTCAGCGGCGCGGTGCCGCCCGTGGCGGACGCCGCTCAACCCGCCGACAGCATCGCGGCCTACGGCGACACCGAAGCCCAGACGGTGGCGGTGCTGGGCCGCATCCAGGCCCAGCTCGAAGGCTTGGGCCTGAGCATGGGCGACGTGGTGAAGATGCAGGTGTTCCTGGTGGGCGACCCCGCGAAGGCGGGCCGGATGGACTTCGCCGGCTTCATGAAGGGCTACGTGCAGTTCTTCGGCACCGAGGCGCAGCCCCGTCTGCCGGCGCGTTCGACCATGCAGGTCGCAGGCCTGGCCAATCCCGGGTTCCTGGTCGAGATCGAGGTAACCGCAGTGCGCCCCTCCAGCCCAGGGACGCAGGCCGGAACCGAATGACCCTCCGTGCGCTCATCCCGGCCGCCTGAGCGGCGATGGAAAGCTTCGCCCGGCGCCTCGCCCGAAATGCAGTCCAACGGGCCAGGGCCCCGGGGCCGGCCGCGCGGCACGGACCGGCGGCGGCCAAAAAGGAAAGCCCCGCCGGGGCGGGGCTTTCAGTCAGCCCGGAGGCCGGCTCAACGGCTGCAGGGGTTACCCTCGCCCGGGATGCACGCGGTGCGCATGGTGTCGTGGGTGTCGTTGCGGGCGCGGCGGGCCTTTTCCTCGCGCTGGGCGACGGTCAGGCACTCGGTGGTCGGGAAGCGGGAGCCGACGCGGATTTCCTTCTTGCAGACCATGCGGCCCTTGTCGTCGGCGCGGACCATGGCGACGATCACTTCCTGCGCGTTGTAGAGCTCGATGCGCTCCTCGGGCGGCAGCTCCATCGCGCTCTCGTGGCCTTCGAGCAGGTCGGCGATCTTGTTGCGCGCGGTTTCGGCCTGGCTCATCGAGCCCCGCTTGAGCCGGCCGTAGGTGCCGTCGCGCGCCAGCGACAGGGTGTCGTCGATCTCGTCGACGAAGGCCTCGGCATCGGTGATCTTCTCGGCCGCGGCATCGGCACGCTGGGCGAGCGTGGCGGTTTCGGTTTCTTCGGCGATCCGCGCCTGCGCGGCGAAGGGCAGGGCCAGCAGGCAGGACAGGAACAGGGTGCGGAGCTTCATGAGGGGTCTCCTGGTATCGGGGCCGAGTATGGCCATTGCCAGGCCCCTGAGCCTCAGAGAATACCGCGCAGGAAATGTGAAGCAAGTGCCGGAGGGCCACCCCGGCAGGAGGGACTTCAGTCCCGAAGCTTTCCGGCGAAGAGCTTCAGGCCGAAGGCCCTCCTACGGGATCAGGGGAAAAGGGGCTGCTGCCAGAAACGGCGCATGAAGGGCATAGTCGCCGGCGATGCCCCGCAGGGGAACGCGCGCGATCTCGCGCGTGACTGCGCCGCAATGGCGAGCGAACTCCGCGCTCATCAACAGGCGTTCGCCGTGCAGCTTGCACTGCTCCTCGATGCGCGCGGCGACGTTGACCTCGTTGCCGATGGCGGTGAAGTCCATGCGCTGCAGGCTGCCGATGTTGCCGAACTGGAACCGGCCCACGTGCAGACCCACCCCATGCGTAAAGGCCACCCCCTGCGCAGCCAGGTCCCGCGTCGCCGCCTCCGCCGCGGCCAGCGCGCGCGCACAGGCGTCGCCCGCCCCGTCGGTGCGCAGGTCGTCGTCGCGTTGGGGGAAGATCGCCAGCATGGCGTCGCCGATGAACTTGAGCACCTCGCCGCCCTGTGCGTGGATCGCCTTCACCACGCATTCGTAATAGGCGTTGAGGTTCTCGACGAAGACGTCGCTCGGCTGAGCCTGTGAGTACATCGAGTAGTCCCGGATGTCGGAAAACCAGATCGCACCGGCCAACTCCAGCATGGCCCCCGGGCGGATCCGGCCGCGCCGGATCTCCTGCGCCGGCGACTGCCCCACATAGCACTCAAGCACCGTCTGCAGGATCAACTCCTTCAGAGGCCCCTCCAGCAGCAGCGCCAGTACCGGCACGGAGGCCGCCACGGCCTCGCGCTGGCTATGGCCGAAACCGCCCGGCTGCCGGGTCACCAGGCTGACCTGCGCCTCGAGTCCGGGCAGGCTGAAGGCGAGATAGTGCGTGTATCCCTGCGCCGCGAGGTCGTCGAGGATCGGGAACGGATAGGCGACATCCGGCGCCAGCGGGAAGTCCTGGCACTCCACCTCGCCCTGCATCAACGCCCAGAACGGGCTGCGCCGCAGCGGCTCGGTGGCCCTGGCGCCCCAGGACATCAGCGCCTCATCGAGCGTGCACCCTTCCAGCGAATGGATGCGCCGCTGCACAAGGGCCGGTGACGGGAAGGGGCCTGGATCGCGGATGTCGTCATACCAGACGTAGCGCAGCGCCTGGATCTGCGGGTGCAGCGTGTTCAGCGCCAGGGTCATGCGGCCCACCGCTGCGCCTGCCTCGCCGAGGTACCGGCACCAGGCATGCAGCAGGCGCGGCAGGTCATTGCCGTGGGAAAGGCGAGCCGTCGCCTGCCATTGCAGCAGGCGCGCATGCATCCCGGACTCCATGGCGACCCCCGCGCGGCGCAATTGCCTGTTGCCGCCAGTCTAGTCGTACCGCCGTCGTCCCGGCGCGAGCAACAGGCCACGGGCGCGCGCAAGCGCAGGCCGGACTGGCTGCGGCGATGTCCGCAAGCCCCCGCCACCCACGTTGTGGTGTTAACGATCCGGCAACCAAAGGTGGCGTCGTGAAGTGGAACTGCATCCTGCTCGTGGCCCTGGGCCTCGGAGCCATTGGCGCCCCGGCGGTGGCGGAAGAAAAGCCGACGGCGGCGGAAGACAAGCCGGTGGTGGCGGTGATCGGCACCGGAACGCTCGCCAGCACGTTCGGGCCAGCGACCGGGCGGGCAGGGTATCCAGTGGTGTACGGCAGTCGTGACCCGGCGCGGGCATCGGTGAGTACCCTGGTGACGAACACCGGCCCGAAGGCCTCGGCCGCCAGTCCGCGCGAGGCCGCCGCGAATGCGCAGATCGTGATCCTGGCCGTGCCGCGGAACGTGCTCGATGAAGTCGTCGCCAGCCTGGGCAACCTGGACGGCAAGGTCGTGGTTGACGTCAGTGGCGGAACCAAGCGCGTGGCGGCAGACGGCTACCTCGAACTCGTCGCCGGCGAGTCCAACAGCGAGCGGATCCAGTCCCGGTACCCGGGCGCGCGCGTGGTCAGGATCAACTTGCCGCTGATGGCGTACTTCGTGGACCCCTTGCTGGTCGGCACGCCGCCGACCGTCATGCTCGCCGGCAACGATCCGCTCGCGCGGGAGAGCGTGGCCAGGCTGATCTTCGACATGGGGCTGGATCCCTGGGACGCGGGCCCGCTGCGCTTCTCCCAGGTGTTCGATGCGATGAATACGATGGCCCTGGTGCCGCAGCAGCAGGGCCGGATCGAAGGCTACGAGTGGCGGCTGATGCCGAGTGCTCCGCTGGGTTGCTTTACCGACGTGTCCAAGCTGTTCGGATTCGGTCGCCCCAACGAGCTCGAACGCGTGCGCCTGTTCCCGCGGCGCGACCAGCTTGTCGCCTGCGAAGAATGGCGACGGCGCCTGGGATGGTGACAACGCCAATGTCAGAAGACGGTCGTCGCCGCGCTGCAGCCCCTGCTGGCAGATGCCGGAGGGCCGGTGCTCAGCTGTCCAGGTCGGCGTCGAGCAGCAGCAGGGCCGTGGCGACGGCGGCCAGGTAGGCTTGGCTGCGCGGGTCGGCCGACGGGTCGAGCAGCACGCGGCCGGCGTTGAGGGTCTCGACCACCAGCCACGGCTGGCCGCCCTGCGAAACTTCGAACCCGCTGGCGTCCATTGAGGCCAGGGTGCTGCCGGCGTAGCCGTGCAGGCTGCGCACCTCGAGAGTGCCCCAGGGCGAGCCGAGCCGGCCCTCCAGCCGGTCGCGGCCAACCGACAACTCCAGCGGCAGCACCGGACCGGTGCCACCGACCTGCAGGCCACAGGCCAGCACTGGCCCCTGCAGGCCGGTGAAGTCGAGCTCCAGGGTCGAGTCTTCGTCTTCGCGGCGAAGCCGCACGTTTCGCGACTCGCACTGCACCTCCACCGGCGGCTGGCCCAGCGTGGTGAGGGTGAAGGCGTAGGGGCGCTCGCTGTCCACCAGGCTCACCTCGCCCCACCCGGCCTCCCAGCGGAAGGTGCCGCCGTCGTGCAGCCGGCGCACGCTGTACGGACCAAAGTGGATCGGTTGGTTGAAGCGGCGCGGCGAGTGGCCCGTGACCGCATGCGCCTGAGCGCGCTCGGCGAAACCGGCAGGCAGCTTGACCTGCGCGGGCGTGCACGCAGCCAAGGCCAGGGCGGCGATCGCGGCGGCGGGGAGCAGGTTGGGATTCATGGCGCGGGACGGTCCGGGACGGGAAGGTGGCGATCGTGCGCGGGCCGCCCGGGGCCGTGCGTATGCCGGAGGTCAGGGCTGCCGGCCGCGATTCAGGCCCGGTTGAACGTTTTTGCGCCACCAAAGGAAAAGGCCCCGCCTAAGCGGGGCCTTTCGTTTCGCGAGGTGCGAGGCGAGGCGGGACTTAGAAATCCATGCCGCCCATGCCACCCATGCCGCCGCCGCCCATGCCGCCGCCGGCACCGGCGCCGTCATCCTTCTTCGGCGCTTCGGCGACCATCGCCTCGGTGGTGATCATCAGGCCGGCGATCGAGCTGG
>CAZXTV010000149.1:0-5117 GCA_964643705.1 uncultured Arenimonas sp.
TGGCCTTGGTGTCGCGGCCCTTCTGGTGGCCGATCACCATCACCGACCGGCCGTCGAGGCGGGCCATCCCGGCGACGATGGCGGCATCGTCGGCAAAGGCGCGGTCGCCGGCGAGTTCGTGGAACTCGTCGAACATCAGGCCGATGTAATCGTTGGTGTAGGGCCGCTGCGGGTGCCGGGCGAGCTGGGAGATCTGCCAGGGGGTGAGCGACTTGAAGATTTCGGCCGTGCGCGCCCGCAGCTTGTCCTGCAGGCCGTTGACTTCGGTCTCGATGTTCACCGCCGGGCCGGTGCTGGCCTTGCGCAGTTCCTGGATCTTGGCTTCCAGTTCGGCGATGGGTTGTTCGAAATCGAGGAAGTTCGGGTTCATTCGGCTGCCTGGAGCAAATACTCAGTGCGCGATTCTACCGGTCAAACGGCGGTGATTGAACTGTGGGAGGGACTTCAGTCCCGATTGCCAGCCTGCCGGCAAAGCTATCGGGACTGAAGTCCCTCCCACAAGGGCGGCGGCGGGTCAGCCGCCCTGCTGCCAGGGCCGGTGCAGCGCCAGGCTGACCTGGCTGACGCCGGGCAGGGCGCGCAGCTGGCTTAGCAGGCCCGGCTCGGTGCGCACGCCCAGGGCTCCGTTCACGTCCAGGCTGCCGCGGGCCTTGCGCGGGCTCAGCAGGTCCAGCCGCAGGGGCGTGGCGCCCGGCCGGAAGGCGGCCAGGGCGGCTTCCAGGCGCTCCCAGGTGCCGCGGGCGCGCAGGTCGACGGTGATCGACAGGCGGCGGGCGTGTTCGGCGCAAAGGGCGTGGAAGTCCCAGCACTGCCGGGCGCGCAGCACGAAGCCGCCGCTGAACTGGTCCTCGGCCAGGTTGCCTTCGACCAGCAGGATGCGGTCGCGCGACAGCAGGTGGCCGGACTCGGCGAAGGCTTCGCGGAAAAAAGCCACCTCGAGCTGGCCACGGCCGTCCTCGAGGCGGGCGAAGGCCATGGTCTCGCCGCGCTTGCGCACCGCGCCGACCAGGCCGGCCAGCACCACGGCGGCTTCGCCGCGGCGGTCCTTCTTGCTGCTCCAGATCGAATCGAGGTCGGCCAGGCTGGCACCGACCAGGGAGCCCAGTTCTTCCCGCCAGGGGTCGAGCGGATGGCCGCTGAGGTAGTGGCCCAGGGTTTCACGTTCGCCCAGCAGCTTGGTTTCCAGCGGCCAGTCGGGCGCTTCGGGCAGTTGAATGTGGATCGCCGGCGCGTCGCCGCCGCCGCCGAACAGCGACACCTGCCCCGCCTCGCGCTCGCGGGCCAGTTGCTCGGTGGCCTTCATCGCCTCGGGCACCTGCAGCAACAGCGAGGGGCGGTTGGCGCCGACGGCATCGAGTGCGCCGGCGTGCACCAGGGCCTCGAGCACGCGGCGGTTGAGCTTGCCGCTGTCCACGCGCTGGCACAGATCGAGCAGGTCGCGGAACTCGTCGCCGGACCTGCGCGCCTCGACGATGGCTTCGCAGGCGCCGCGGCCGACGCCCTTCACCGCGCCCAGGCCATAACGCACCGTCTTCGCGTCCAGCGCGACGAACATGTAGTCCGACGAATTGACGTCCGGCGGCAGCACCGCCAGGCCGATCTCGCGCGCTTCGTCGAGGAAGGTGACCACCTTGTCGGTGTTGTCCATGTCCGAGGACAGGGTCGCGGCCATGAACTCGGCCGGGTAATGGGCCTTGAGCCAGGCGGTCTGGTAGGCCACCAGCGCATAGGCCGCCGAGTGCGACTTGTTGAAGCCGTAGTCGGCGAACTTCTCCATCAGGTCGAAGATGGCCGTGGCCGTGCCTGGATCGATGTCGCGTTGCGCCGCGCCGGCCTCGAACTTGACGCGTTCCTTGGCCATTTCCTCGGGCTTCTTCTTGCCCATCGCGCGGCGCAGCAGGTCGGCGCCGCCCAGCGAATAACCGGCCAGGACCTGGGCGATCTGCATCACCTGTTCCTGGTAGACGATCACGCCGTAGGTGGGCTTGAGGATCGGCTCGAGCAGCGGGTGCGGGTAGCTGACCTCGGCGCGGCCATGGCGGCGGTCGATGAAGTCGTCGACCATGCCCGCGCCCAGCGGGCCGGGGCGGTACAGGGCCGCCAGGGCGATCAGGTCCTCGAAGGTCGAGGGCTGCAGCTTGCGGATGTATTCCTTCATGCCGCGCGATTCGAACTGGAACACCGCGGTCGTCTGGCCCTTGGACAGCAGGGCGTAGGTGTCCGGGTCGTCCAGCGGCAGCGCGATGATGTCCACCGGCTCGATGCCGGCGCGTTCACGGCGTTGGTTGATCGCCTTCACCGCCCAGTCGATGATCGTGAGCGTGCGCAGGCCCAGGAAGTCGAACTTCACCAGGCCCACGGCCTCGACGTCGTCCTTGTCGAACTGGGTGACGATCGAACGCGAGGATTCGCCCTTGGCCAGGTGTTCGGCGAACAGGGGGCTGAAGTCGGTCAGCGGCGTCGGTGCGATGACCACGCCGCCGGCGTGCTTGCCGGCGTTGCGGGTCAGGTCTTCAAGGCTGCGCGCCAGGTCCACCAGGTCGCGCACGTCGTCTTCGGACTGGTAGCGCGCCATCAGTTCGGCCGAGGCCAGGTCGGCGTCCTTGCGGGCTTTTTCGCTCAGGCCCAGGGCGTCGTCGAGGCTGATGCCCAGGGTGTTGGGGATCAGCTTGGCGATGCCGTCGACGAACCCATAGGGGTGGCCCAGCACCCGGCCGCAGTCGCGCACCGCGGCCTTGGCGGCCATGGTGCCGTAGGTGATGATCTGGCTGACCTTGTCGCGGCCATACTTCTGGCCGACGTAGTCGATCACCTCGTCGCGCCGGTCCATGCAGAAATCGACGTCGAAGTCGGGCATGGACACGCGTTCGGGGTTGAGGAAACGTTCGAACAGCAGGTCGTAGCGCAGCGGGTCCAGGTCGGTGATGCCCAGCGCGTAGGCCACCAGCGAACCGGCGCCGGACCCACGGCCCGGGCCGACCGGGATGTCGTTGGACTTGGACCAGTTGATGAAGTCCGCGACGATGAGGAAGTAGCCCGGGAAACCCATCGACACGATGACGTCGAGCTCGCTGTCCAGGCGCGCGGCGTAGTCGGACGCGGACTTGCCCGGCGCCAGGTCGATGCGGGCCAGGCGGCCGGCCAGGCCGCGGTGGGATTCTTCGCGGATCCAGCTGTCGAGCGTGTGTCCGTCGGGCACCGGGAAGTCGGGCAGGAAATACTTGCCCAGGCTCAGCGCCAGATTGCAGCGCTTGGCCAGTTCGACGGTGTTTTCCAGCGCCTCGGGCAGGTCGGCGAACAGCTCGGCCATTTCCTCGGGCGACTTGAGGTATTGCTCGCGGGTGTATTCGCGCGGGCGCTTGGGGTCGTCGAGCACGCGGCCGGTGGCGATGCACACGCGCGCCTCGTGGGCCTCGAAGTCCTCGCGCGAGAGGAAGCGCACGTCGTTGCTGGCCAGCAGGGGCAGGCCCAGTTCGCCGGCCAGCGCCACCGCGGCCGCGTTGAAGGCGTCCTCGCCCTCGCGGCCGGTGCGGGTGAGTTCAAGGTACAGGCGGTCGGGAAAGGCGCGGGCCAGTTCGTCGAGCTGCTGGCGCGCTGCTTCTTCGCGCCCCCCCGCCAGGCAGCGGCCGAACGGGCTTTCCCGCCCGGCGATGGCCACCAGGCCGGTGCTGTCGGCGTAGAGCCACTCCGGCTGCACCGCCACGTAGTCGCCGGCGTGGCCGTCGAGGTAGGCGCGGCTGATCAGGCGCGAGAGCGACAGGTAACCCGCCTGGTCCAGGCACAGCAGGGTGATGCGCGCGGGCGCGGCGCCCGTTTCGATCCACAGGTCGGCGCCGGCGAGGGGCTTGAGTCCCGCGCCTTCGGCGGCCTTGTAGAACTTCACCAGCGCGAACAGGTTGCTGGTGTCGGTCACCGCCACCGCCGGCAGCCCCAGCGCGGCACAGCGCGACACCAGCTCCGGGATGCGGATGCTGGAATCGGTGAGCGAATATTCGCTGTGAAGGTGGAGGTGGACGAATCGCGGGGACATGCCGGCTGCCAAAGACCAGCCGGCAGTTTACCCCGAGGGCGGGGGCGACTGCCCCCGATCAGGAGACGCGGAACAGCGCCTGCAGGGGCTGGCCACCAGCGTACGGTCGCGAGCGCACGTCCCGGCGCTGCTGCAGCAGGGCCAGTTCGGCCAGGCGGGTGTTTTCCCAGGCCAGCCGGCGCTCGGCGGCGGTGCCGCGCGGCTGTTCGTCCCTGCGGAATGCGCAGAAATCGCCGTAATCGAGCGACTCGCCGCGGAAGGCCGGCCAGGCCAGCTCCACCAGCAGGGCGTCGTCGAGGTGGCCGACCAGCGGCAGGTCATCGGGAATCAGGTCGTTGACCTCGTGCAGGTAGCTGATGAGCAAACGCGAGCGTTCGCGCAGCTCGGCGTCGAGCTCCCAGTCGCCGTCGTTGAGCATGCGCCGCAGGTGTTCGGCGCGACGCAGGCGTTCGGCCAGGATGGCGACGGCGCGTTCGCGCGGCTGTTCCTGAAGCCAGCGTGCCAGGGTGACCAACTGGTCGGCGGTCACGCGCGGCGCGTTGGGATCGATCTGGGCCAGCAGCGCGTTGAAGCGTGCGACGGCGGTTTCCTCCAGCGCCAGGTCACCGACGTGGCGGCGGCGGGAGTCGGCGGACTCGGGCGGCAGTCGAAGGGCGAGCGGATCGTGGAAGGTGGACAACATGGCGGACTCCCGGGGCAGTGGGCGCGGGGGCGATTCCCCGCGCACCTGCCTGTTCAGATGCCATGCCAGCTTGCCGCGTTGCATTGCCTTCGTCGCGTTCCGGAAGTGGGCGTGACCTTCGGCCCAATTCAGCCCGGCGACAGCTTCGGCGCGCGCTCAGTCGATCAGCGAAGGTGCCAGCGCCGCGCGCACGGGCGCGAAACTGCGGCGATGCTGGTCGCAGGGTCCGAGCCGGCGCAGCGCGTCGAGGTGTTCGGGCGTGGGATACCCCTTGTGCAGCGCGAAGCCGTAACCGGGATGCTGGTGCTCGAGTTCGCGCATGTAGTGGTCGCGCGCGACCTTGGCCAGGATCGAGGCGGCCATGATCGCCGGTTCGCGGGTGTCACCCTTCACCAGCGCTTCGGC
>CAZXTV010000150.1:0-5101 GCA_964643705.1 uncultured Arenimonas sp.
GCGGCTGGATGGACATCGTCGCGCTCAAGCGCGCCGTGGCCATCAACGGCATCACCGGCCTGTGCATCACCAAGCTCGACATCCTCGACGGGATGGAGAAGCTGAAGATCTGCATTGCCTACGAATACCGCGGCAAGCGCACCGAATACGCGCCGCTCGATGCCGCCGGCTGGGACGAGTGCACGCCGGTGTACCTGGAGTTCCCGGGCTGGAATGAAACCACCGCCGGCATCACCGAGTGGGACAAGCTGCCGCCCGCGGCCCGCGCCTACCTGCGTGCGCTCGAGGAACTGGCCGGCTGCCCGCTGGCCATCGTCAGCACCGGCCCCGGCCGCGAGTCCACGATCGTGCTGCAGGACCCCTACGCCTCCTGACCCGGCCGACCGGCGGAACTGCCCAATGAAGACTCCTGCCGGGCTGCAAGCCCTGGTTGACGACGGCGTGGTTCACGCCGTGCTGCGCCAGCTCAAGAGTGGCAAGGAGGCCTCTGTTTTCGTCGTCCGCAGGGGCGACGAGATCCTGTGCGCAAAGGTCTACAAGGACCTGGGGCAGCGCAGCTTCCAGGCACGCTCGCAATACCAGGAAGGCCGCAAGGTCCGTGGCAGCCGGCAGACGCGTGCCATGGACAAGGGCAGCAAGTTCGGCAAGAAGGAACTGGAGTCCGCCTGGAAGAACACCGAAGTCGATGCGCTCTACCAGCTGTCGGCGGCGAACGTGCGCGTGCCACGGCCCCTGGGCTATTTCAACGGCGTGCTGATGATGGAGCTGATCGCCGACAGCGAGGGCCATAGCGCCCCGCGCCTGGGAGAAGTGCAGCTCGATGCCGGGCAGGCACGCGAGTTCTTCCGGTTCCTGGTGCGCCAGGTCGTGCGCATGCTCTGCGTCGGCGTCATCCATGGCGACCTGTCCGAATACAACGTGCTGGTGGATCCCCAGGGCCCGGTCATCATCGACCTGCCCCAGGCGGTCAGCGCCGCCGGCAACAACAATGCGCGGACCATGCTGCTGCGCGACGTGAACCGCCTGCGCACCGCCCTGGCCCGGTTCGCCCCCGATCTCGTGAACCTGCACTACGGCGAAGAGATGTGGGCACTGTTCGAAAAGGGCGAACTGGGCCCGGAGACCGAACTCACCGGGGCGTTCACCTTCAGTGAGCACGATGCCGACATTGACTCCGTGCTGATGTCGATCGAGGACGCTCGCCAGGAAGCCGTGATCCGGCAGCAGGGCAGGGAAGCGGCGGCGCAGGACGACTGACTAGGCGCGCTGGCCGCTCAGGAAGTGTAGGTGGCGTTCGTACTGGTCAAGCACGTCGTTGATAAGCGCGCTGCTTGACCAGCCCATCACGTCGTAGTCCTGGCCGCCTTCGCTCAGGTGCACTTCGGCGCGGTAGTAGCGCAGTGTCGCGGCACGTTTCGCACGCGTGTCGCCAAGCACGAAGCTCGGCGGTTCGTAGGGACGGGGCCGCACCACGTAATGGAAGTCCTGCTCCTGGCCGTGGCTCACCTTGAGCGTGAGCCGGCCATCGTCGCCGTCCAGCACCTCGGCTTCGACGCCGCGTCCGCGCAATTCGTCCGCGACCTCGCGCAGGGCCGGGCGCGCCACCTGGTCCAGGAACAGCCCGACCTCGTCCCGGCTCGGCTGGTGCACCAGCGTGCGGATGCGCTGCTGCCAGCCCAGGCTGTCGCCACCGCCCTGGGTGGTGCGCGCGAACTGAAGGCTGCTGCGTTTGGCGGCATCAACGCGCAGCGCGCGCAGGAGCCCCCAGCAGACCAGGACCATCACCACGGTGAAGGGCAGGGCGCTGGCGATGGACGCGGTCTGCAGCGCGCTCAGGCCGCCGGCCAGCAACAGCACCGCGGCCACCACGCCCATCAGCACCGACCAGAAGATGCGCTGCCAGGTGGGTGATTCCTCGTTGCCGCCGGTGGTCAGCATGTCCACCACCAGCGCCCCGGAGTCCGAGGACGTCACGAAGAATGTGATCACCAGCAGCGTCGCCAGCAGCGAGGTGATCGACGACAGCGGCAGGTGGCTGAAGAATTGGAACAGGGCCACCGTGGTGTCCGCCGCCACGGCATCGGCCAGGCTGGTGATGCCCTGCATCATGATCATGTGGATGGCGGTGTCGCCGAAAAAGGTCATCCACATGAAGGTGAAGCCCAGCGGCACCAGCAGCACGCCCACCACGAACTCCCGGATGGTGCGGCCGCGCGAAACGCGCGCGATGAACATGCCCACGAACGGTGACCAGGCGATCCACCAGCCCCAGTAGAACAGCGTCCAGCCGCCGATCCAGCCGCTGGGTTCGTAGGCGTAGAGGTTGAAGGTCATCGAGAACAGGTTCGATATGTACATGCCGGTGTTCTGGACCAGCGTCTGCAGCAGGAAGACCGTGGGCCCTGCCACCAGCACGAACACCAGCAGGATCACCGCCAGCGCCATGTTGAGTTCCGACACGCGGCGGATGCCGCCGTCCAGGCCAAGGCCCACCGAGATGGTGGCCAGGCCGGTGATCAGGGCGATCAGCAGCATCTGCACGCCGATGCCCACGGGCACGTCGAACAGGTGGTTGAGGCCGGCATTGACCTGCATGACGCCGAAGCCCAGCGAAGTCGCCACTCCGAAAATGGTGCCGAACACGGCGAAGGTGTCGACCGTATGCCCGGCGATGCCGTGGATGCGATCGCCGATAAGCGGGTAGAGCGCCGAGCGGATCGTCAGCGGCAGGCCGTGCCGGAAGGCGAAGTACGCCAGAGAAAGCCCCACCACCGCGTAGATGGCCCAGGCATGCACGCCCCAGTGGAACAGCGTGATGCGCATCGCCTGGCGGGCTGCTTCGGCGGTGCCGGGGTCACCCACCGGCGGGCTGCTGAAGTGCATCACCGGTTCGGCGACGCCAAAGAACATCAGGCCGATGCCCATGCCCGCCGAAAACAGCATGGCGAACCAGGACCGGTAGCTGTAGTCGGGCCGGCTGTGGTCGGGCCCGAGACGGATGCGGCCATAACCCGACATCGCCACGCCCACCACGAACACGAGGAAACCGGCCACCGCCAGCACGTAGAACCAGCCGGCCTGGGCGATGACCCAGGCCTGGATGGTGGCGAACTGTTTTTCAGCGGCTTCGGGCCACAGCGCCGCCAGGGCCACGAACAGCACCACGAGGGCACCCGAGGTGATGAACACCGGCGGGTTCATCACGATGCGCCGGCGCGGTGCCGGGTCCGTCGTGTCCTTGTGCATTCGGGCGTCTCCTGGGTGGGTGGCGCGTCGGCTCAGAAATAGAATCCGATGTTGATGTTCAGGCGGGTGCGCCAGGCGTCGTCGCCGTGCTCGAGCCCGATGCCGGGGCCGCCGATGAACCACATGTTGCGGCCGCTGATCAGGTCCACGTAGGTGAAGGACTTGCCCTTGGCGAAACTGCAGCCAGCGACGTTCTGCCAGGAGTCGCCGCTGCCGGCGCCCACGCCCTGGGTGCTGCTGAGGTTGTTGTAGCAGGTGATGCCGTCGAACCAGCCGCTGTGCGGCAGCGCCCAGGCGACGTTGGCCGTCACCACGTGGGCCTCGGCGGCGATTTCGAAGGGAAACAGGAAGGCCGAAAGGGCGACCCGGTTGCCGGGCACGTCGTAGCGGTACCAGGCCCACTGGCCCTGCCAGGTCCAGTCGCCCCGCTGGTGCTGCAGGTGCAGCGCGGCGCCATGGTGGCCGTGGCGGCGTCCGCTGGCCTGGTCCTGCACGCGGCCGGTGAAGGCCGAGGCACCGAACTCCGTGGCCGCTTCCCCGCGCGTGAACTGCCTGGCCCAGCGCAGGTTGAGCCGCTCGCGCTCGCGAAAGCGCAGGTTGCCGTCATCGGCCAGGTCGAAGGAGTAGCGATCAAAACGCGCCGCGTCGCCGTATTCGTCGCCAAGGAACAGCCCGGCGTGGAAACCGTCGGCGCCGTTGCCGTGGCGGTAGACCAGGCCGGTGTCGTAGTCGTCCTCCAGGCCCAGGTAATAACCCGAGCCAAACCAGAAACTCTGCGAGGCGTAGGGCAGCAGTCCGAAGGGCACCTGCTGGATGCCCAGCTTGAGGTCGCGGTCCGCGTCCAGGCGCCAGCCGGCCCAGGCGTGGTGCACGGCATCGAAACCGTCGTACCAGCGGTATTGCAGGGAAAAAAACAGGGGTCCGCGCGAGCCCTTGGCGTCCACGCGCAGCAGTTCGAGGTCGAGGTCGCCGTTCCCGGCCGGATCGCCGTAGTCACGCCAGCCGACGTTGAAGCGCACGGCGCCGCCGAGATCGAGGCTGCCCTGTTCCGGCGGATCGGCGGCCCGTGCAGGGCCGGGCCCCAACGCCGATAGCAGGCTCAGGGCTACCAGGCAGCTTCGGATGAAGGGCTGGGTTGGCATTCTGCGGACCTTACGAGCCACCTGCGGGCAAGTCCAGCGACGCGATGGCGGGCGTGACCTGCGGCCGGCTTCAATTCGCCGGGGACGAACCCACCTCGGGCGAGGAGCGGCCGCCGCGCGACATCTCACTGATGCCGACCTGGGCGCGCCGGCGCTGCGCCGCCGTGGTGCAGACCTTGCGCGAGAAGGCGCTGCCGATCTGCTGCTGGCGTGAACAGGTGACACGGCTGTCGGCGTAGGCACGATCGAGCAGTTCGTTCACGTCCGCACCCAAGGAAGCCACCCGGGCCTGGTGGTCGGCGGCGGCCTGTGCGAGCGTGCCGTCTTCGGGGATGCTGGCCTGGATGGCGTCGAGGTCGGCGTGCAGGTCCTTGCGCCCGGTGCGTCCCAGTTCCTGGTAGGCGTCGGATTTGATCGCGGCTTCGATGCGGGCACGCTGCTCGGCCAGTTCGGCGCGACTGGTGCCGGCGTCCAGGTCGAGGCGCGGCTGGTCGGCCTGCTTGGCCAGGGCCGGGGCGGACAGGAAGCAGGCAAGCAGCAGCGCGAAGCGGGGCAGATGGGGCACGTTGGGGGTTTCCTTGGGAAACCCCGATACTAGCCACGCGCGCCGGCAAAACAAAAGGCCCGCCGAGGCGGGCCTTTTGCTGTCTTCTTGATCTGGTGCCCAGGAGAGGACTCGAACCTCCACGGTTTTACCCGCTAGTACCTGAAAC
>CAZXTV010000151.1:0-5089 GCA_964643705.1 uncultured Arenimonas sp.
GACTACTACTACAACTTCTGGCGCGACAAGCAGAACCCGCAGGGCATCTGGCGCCGCACCACCCTGGCCGAGTACCGCAAGGAAAACCCCAAGTGGGAAGTGCTGCTCGACATCGACGCCCTGGGCAAGGCCGAAGGCGTGAACTGGGTCTGGGGAGGTTCCGATTGCCTGCGTCCTGACTACAACCGCTGCCTGGTGAACCTGTCGCGCGGCGGCGCCGACGCCACCGTCACCCGCGAATTCGACGTCTCCGAAAAGGCCTTCGTCGAAGGCGGCTTCAGCCGCCCGGAAGCCAAGGGCAACGTCGGCTGGATCGACATCGACACCGTGTACGTCAGCACCGACTTCGGCGATGGCTCGATGACCGATTCGGGCTACCCGCGCGTGGTGAAGGAATGGAAGCGCGGCACGCCGATGGCCGAAGCCAAGGTGGTGTACGAAGGCGACAAGACCGACATTGCGGTCGGTGCCTACCACGACGATACGCCCGGCTGGGAGCGCGACTTCGTCTATCGCGGCCTGAGCTTCTACACCAACGAACTTTACCTGCGCAAAAACGACGGCGAACTGGCCAAGCTCGACCTTCCTGATGGTTCCCAGAAGGGCGTGACCCGCGAATGGCTGTCCGTCGAACTTCGCCAGCCCTGGGAAGTCGCCGGCACCACGCATCCGGCCGGTTCGCTGCTGGCGATCAACTTCGACGACTTCATGAAGGGAAGCCGCGACTTCGAGGTCGTCTTCGCCCCGACCGAGAACAGCTCGCTGGCCAGCTCGGGCGCGACCAAGGACTACTTTTACATCAACGTCCTCGAAGACGTGAAGAATCGCATCTACGTGCTGACCCCGCGCAAGGACGGCTGGAAGCGCGAACCGCTGGTGGGCGCGCCGGCGTTCGGCACCGTCAGCATCGGCGCGGTCGATTCGGACGAATCGAACGAATATTTCATGACCGTCGCCGACTACCTGACCCCGACCTCGCTGCTGATGGGCGAGATCGGCAAGAAGCCGGAAGTGCTCAAGCAGCTGCCGGCCTTCTTCGACGCCAAGCCCTACCGCATCGAGCAGCACTTCGCGACCAGCAAGGACGGCGCCAAGATTCCGTACTTCATGGTCTCGCGCAAGGACATTGCGCTCGACAGTGACAACCCGACCCTGCTCTATGGTTACGGCGGCTTCGAAGTTTCGCAGACGCCGAACTATTCGGCCGGCGTCGGCAAGAACTGGCTGTCGAAGGGTGGCGTGTTCGTTGTCGCCAACATCCGCGGCGGCGGCGAATACGGCCCGCGCTGGCACCAGGCGGCACTGCGCGAGAACCGCAACAAGGCGTACGAAGACTTCGCGGCGGTGGCCCAGGACCTGATCGATCGCAAGGTCACCAAGCCGGCCCGCCTGGGCATCCAGGGCGGCAGCAATGGCGGCCTGCTTACCGGCAACATGATGGTGATGTACCCGCAGCTGTTCGGCGCCGTGGTCAGCCAGGTGCCGCTGCTGGACATGTACCGCTACGACAAGCTGCTGGCCGGCGCCTCCTGGGTGGCCGAATACGGTGATCCGGACGTGGCGTCGGACTGGGCGTTCCTGCGCAAGTATTCGCCCTACCACAACGTGGAAAAGGGCGCGGACTACCCGCCGGTGCTGTTCACCACCTCCACCCGCGACGACCGCGTGCACCCCGGCCATGCCCGCAAGATGACCGCCCGCATGCTCGAGCAGGGCCACGACGTCACCTATTACGAAAACATCGAAGGTGGCCACGGCGGCGCCGCCAACAACGCCCAGTCGGCCTACATGGGCGCGCTGGCCTACACCTTCCTCAAGCAGCAGCTGTTCAAGGGGAAGTGAGGTCTACCAGCCGGCCTGCTGAAGCAGCAGTTCGGTCTTGGGGTCGGCGGGTTTGGCGATCAGGCCACCGCGAGGGTTGAGTGCAACCTCGTAGGTGGCCCCGTCGATCATCGGCAGGTAGGCCGCGCTGCCCCAGCGGGCGTCGGCCACCGGCAGGTCGGCCAGCCAGCGCTGGCGGAATTCCCAGAAGTCCCAGCCTTCGCGCAGGTCGTGCACGCTGCGCTGGGCCACCAGCTCCTGTTTCGGGTCGCCATAACGTCCCGAAAGGCGCTCGAAGCGATAAACCGGGCGCATGCCGGCCAGCTGGCCGGGCAGGGTCCAGCGGATCACCCGCGCGTCGAGCTGCCATTCGTCGCCAAATATCTCGAACTGCCGGTCCGGCTGGCCCGGGCGGACCAGGGTGGCTTCGAAACGCTGGCTGCCCAGCTGGCGAAGGCTGATCGTCGCCACCGGCTGGTCCGCGAACAACCAGTGGTACTGGCGCAGCAGTCCGCCCAGTCCGGCCAGGCACAGCGCGATGACCAGCACCAGGGCACCCAGAAGGCGGCCCAGTCCGCCGCGCCGGCCGTGGCGTCCCGTGCGGCGGGGCCGCAGCCACGGCAGCAGGCCCAGCATGGCGAGCAGGCCGGCGGCCAGCAACAACCAGTTCGACAGTGACATCGTCAACTCCATTCGCCCGGGTCCTGCCGCGGACTATACTCGCCGCATGAAAACCGCCCGCTTAATGTTGCTGCTGCTCAGCCTCGCCCTGGTCGCCGCCTGCGGAAACAAGGGCGACCTGGTCCGTCCCGCGCCGACCGGGGCCGCCGCCGCGCCATGACCGGCGCCGCGACCCTGCGGTTCTCCAAGATGCACGGGGCCGGCAACGATTTCGTCGTGCTCGACCTGCGCGGCGGCCGCCCGGCGCCGACCCCCGCCCTGGCCCGCGCCCTGGGCGATCGCCACACGGGCGTGGGTTTCGACCAGCTGCTCACCATCGAAGATCCCGGCCAGGCCGGCGCGGTGGCGCGTTACCGCATCTGGAACGCCGACGGCTCGGCGGCCCAGCAGTGCGGCAACGGCGCCCGCTGCGTTGCCGCCTGGCTGCAGCGCGACGGCGCGGCCAGGGCGTCCTCCTTCGTGCTTCAAGCCCCGCCGGGCCTGGTGACGGTGCAGTCCCTGGGCGAGGGGCGCTACGCGCTGGCCCTGGGCCGGCCAGGTTTCGAACCCGCCGACCTGCCGTTCCGCGCCCCAGCCGCGCAGGACAGCTACCGGTTTACGATTGGCGGTCAAGACGTCGTTTTCGGCATCGCCTCGATGGGCAATCCGCACGCGGTGATCGAAGTCCCCGACGTCGACGCCGCCGATGTCGCCGGCCTGGGTCCCGCGCTGCAGGCGCGCGATGAGTTCCCCGAGGGCGTGAACGTCGGCTTCGCCCAGGTGCTGGACCCCGACCGCGTCCGCCTGCGCGTGTTCGAGCGCGGCGCCGGCGAAACCCTGGCCTGCGGCAGCGGCGCCTGCGCGGCGGTGGCGGTGCTGGCGCGGCGCGGCCGTGTTGGCCGCCACGTGTTCGTCGAATTGCCCGGCGGCACCCTTGAAATCACCTGGCCCGGCGATCATTCGCCGGTCACCATGGCCGGACCCACCGCCTTCGTGTTCGAAGGCGACTTCCTGCTGGAGCAAGTGGAATGATCGAAGAAAAGAACGAGCGCCTTGGCGCCCATGAAGTCGCCGCCTTCCTGCGCCGGCACCCGAAGTTCCTGGGCCAGTTCCCGGACCTCGCCGTGTCCCTGGTGGTGCCCAAGGAAGAAGGCCAGGCGGCTTCGCTGGCCAGCTACCAGCTCGACGTCCTGCGCGACAAGAACCGCGAGCTGACCCGGCGCCTGAACGAGCTGTTCGCCAATGCCCAGGAGAACGAGCGCCTGGCCGTGCGCACCCACCAGCTCTCGCTCGCGCTGATGCGGGCCCGCGGCCCGGCCGAGACCTTGCGCACCATGGTCGCCGTGCTGGGTGAAGACTTCCGCGGCGAAGACGTGCGCGTGGTGCTGTTCGACGCCGTCGACGGCCTGCAGGCCGACTGGCTGCAGGTGATCCCGGAACGCGACGCGTCGCTGACGCCGTTCCGCGATTTCCTGGCCAGCGGCGAACCGCTCACCGGCCGCCTCAACCAGGACAAGCTGGCCCTGCTGTTCGGCGATGACCAGGCCCGCGCCGCGTCGGCCGTGCTGCTGTCGCTGCCCGGCGTGGGCATGCTGGCCGTGGGCAGCGCCGACGCCAACCGGTTTTTCCCGGGCATGGGCACACTGTTCCTGCGGCTGATGGCGGAGTCGCTGATGACCGCGCTGGGCCGCCCGCCCGCCGACTGACATGGCCCCCGACGCGCCGCTGCAGCCCGAGATCGACGCCTTCCTGGCCTGGCTCGCGGTCGAGCGGCGCATGTCCAAAAACACGCTCGACGCCTACCGGCGCGACCTGGCCGACCTGTCGGCCTGGATGCGCGACAACGGCATCACGTCGTGGGCCGGGCTGCGCCAGGAAGCACTGCGTGGCTACGTAGCCGGCGCGCACCGGCGCGGCCTGTCGGGCAAGAGCCTGCAGCGCCGGCTTTCCGCGGTGCGCAGCCTCTACCGCTTCCTCAACCGCGAACACGGCAGCCAGCTCAACCCGGCCCTGGGCCTGCGCGCGCCGAAGTCGCCGCGCAAGCTGCCGCAGGTGCTCGACCCCGACGAAGCCTCGCGCCTGGTCGAAGTCCCGACCGACGGCCCGCTGGGCCTGCGCGACCGGGCGATGCTCGAACTGTTTTATTCCTCGGGCCTGCGCCTTTCCGAACTCTGCGGACTGCGCTGGGCTGGCCTGGACCTGGCCGATGGCCTGGTGACGGTGCTGGGCAAGGGCGAAAAGAGCCGCGTGATCCCGGTGGGCAGCCATGCCCGCCGCGCCCTGGAGGCCTGGAAGGCCGCTTCGGCGCCGGCGTCGCCGCAAGCGCCGGTGTTCCCGGGCCGGCAGGGTGGGCCGATCAGCCCGCGCACGGTGCAGGTGCGGCTGCGTGCGCTGGCGATGCAGCAGGGCCTGTTCAAGCGCGTGCACCCGCATTTGTTGCGCCACAGTTTCGCCAGCCACGTGCTTGAATCCAGCGGCGACCTGCGCGGCGTGCAGGAACTGCTCGGCCACGCCGACATCGCGACGACGCAGATCTACACCCACCTCGACTACCAGCACCTGGCCAAGGTCTACGACGCCGCCCACCCCCGCGCCCGCCGCAAGAAGG
>CAZXTV010000152.1:0-4980 GCA_964643705.1 uncultured Arenimonas sp.
ATCCAGGCGCTGCAGGGTGGCGGTGTCGATTCCGGACATGGTCGATCCTTGGTTCAGACGTTGAGCAGCAGGAATTCGCGCTCCCAGCTGCTGATCACGCGCAGGTAGGTCTGGTGTTCCTTGTCCTTGACCGCCGTGTAGGCACGCACGAAACGTTCGCCCAGCAGTTCGCGCAGGGGTTCGCAGGCGCGCAGCGCGGCGATGGCTTCTTCCAGCGACCGCGGCAGGTCGTAACCCTTGGCGTGGGCGCTGCCGGCCAGCGGTTCGGTGGGCTGCAGCTTTTCCTGGATGCCCAGGTAGCCGCAAGCCAGGGTCGCGGCCAGGGCCAGGTAGGGGTTGACGTCGGCACCGGCGAAGCGGCTTTCGACGCGGGCGTTTTCCGGCGTATCCAGCGGCACGCGCAGGCCGCAGGTGCGGTTGTCGTAGCCCCACTGCACGTTCTTGGGCGACACCTCGCCGAAGGCCAGGCGCCGGTAGGAATTCACGTTCGGGCCGAAAAACGCCATGGCCGCCGGCACGTATTTCTGCAGGCCGCCCATGTAGTTCATGAACACCTCGGTGTGGGCGCCCGACTTGCCGGTGGAAAAGACGTTCTTGCCGGTCTTGACGCTGTGCAGGCTCTGGTGGATGTGCATCGAACTGCCCGGCTCGTTCTCCATCGGCTTGGCCAGGAAGGTGGCGTAGACGCCGTGGCGCATCGCCGCCTCGCGCATCGTGCGCTTGAACAGGAACACCTGGTCGGCGCGCGACAAGGGATCGAGGTGCACGAAGTTCACTTCCAGCTGGGCGGCGCCGGATTCGTGCACCAGGGTGTCCACGTCCAGGTCCATCGCCTCGCAATAGTCGTACATCAGGTCGAGGATGGGGTCGAATTCGTTCACGGCGTCGATCGAATACGACTGCCGCGCCGTTTCCGGCCGGCCGTTGCGGCCGGCCGGCGGCAGCAGCGGGAAGTCGGGGTCGGTATTGCGCTGGACCAGGTAGAACTCCAGTTCCGGGGCGATCACCGGCTGCAGGCCGATGGCGTCGTACAGCGCCAGCACCCGGCGCAGCACGTTGCGCGGGGCCAGCTCGTGCGGGCGCCCGTCCTTGGTGAAACAGTCGTGGATAACCTGCGCGGTCGGGTCGGTGGCCCAGGGCACCATGCGGATGGTGTCGGGGTCGGGCCGAAGCACCATGTCCGAATCCGAAGGGCTGACCAGGTCGTCGTATTCGTCCGGGTAATCGCCGGTGACCGTGGTGGCGAAGATGCCTTCCGGCAAGCGCGTGCCGTAGTCGTGCGAAAACTTGGCGGCCGGGATGATCTTGCCGCGGGCATTGCCGGTGATGTCGGGCACGAGGCACTCGACTTCGGTGATGTGGCGTTCCTTGAGCCAGCGCTTGATCGCGCTTTCCTGCTGCGCCTGCTCTTGCTGCGGACTGGGTTTTTTCCTGGCCATCGGACTCAGCGCCTTTTTTGCGAACGGTGCCGGCAAGCGGCGGCGAATGCCTGGAAGATGCCCAGGTAGAACGGATTCTCGGCGACCCTCCACTCCGGATGCCACTGCACGGCAAGCACGAAAGGGTCGGGGGCATGGGGGTCGCCCCGGTCCAGGCGCACCGCCTCGACCAGGCCGTCCGGCGCGGTGGCTTCGACCACCAGGCCCGGGGCCAGGTCGCGGATGCCCTGCCCGTGCAGCGAATTGACCATCACCTCGCCTCTGCCGGCGATGCGTTCGAGCCAGCCGCCTGCGGCCAGCCGCACCGGATGCGCCGGCGCGTACTGCACGCCCGGGGTTTCATCGGGGTTTTCGCGGTGGTCGGAAAACCCGGGCAGCTCGTGCACCTTCTGGTGCAGGGTGCCGCCCAGGGCCACGTTCACTTCCTGCATGCCGCGGCACAGGGCCAGCACGGGCAGGCCGCGCGCTATCGCCAGCGGCACCAGGGACAAGGTGTTCGCGTCTCGCGCAGGATCGTGCGGACTACCGGCGAAACTGGCTTCGCGGCTGTACTGATGGGGTTCGATGTTGCTGTGCGCGCCGGTCAGGACCAGGCCGTCGAGCTCGTCGAGCAGGCCGGCCATTTCGAGCGGCGGCGACAGCGAAGGCAGCAGCACCGGCAGGCAGCCGGCGCCATCGACCACGGCCCGGATGTACTTCTCGCCCACCGCGTGGAAGGGATGGGGCCCGATCTGCTTGCGATCGGAAGGCAGGCCGACCAGCGGGCTCGAACGCATAAAGGCCTCGGCGAAGGGAAGCCCGACATTAGCGCTGGCGTTTGATTTTATCAACGCATCGTCCAAAGTGATGATTATTCTTTACAGACGGGGCCGCGGTGATAAACTCCCGCGACCGCCGCGGACCCCCTGCCATGAACCAGCTCGCCCTGCCCACCGAAGACGCCGCCACCCTGGCCCAGCTGCAGGACTGCGAGCAGGTGGACCTGCTGCTGCCGGACATGAACGGCCTGCTCCGCGGCAAGCGCATCACCCGCGACACCCTGGAAAAGGTCTACCGCGACGGCGTCTGCCTGCCGATGTCACTTATCGCCACCGACATCACCGGCAATACGGTCGAAGAAACCGGCCTGGGCTACGACATCGGCGACGAAGACCGCCTGTGCCGCCCGGTGCCCGGCAGCCTGCGCCCGGTGCCCTGGCACGACCGTCCTTCGGCCCAGCTGCTGCTGCAGATGGAAGACGGCCACGGCGGGCTGTTCGAAGCCAACCCGCGCGAAGTGCTGCGGCGGGTCCTGGCCGGTTTTGCCGAAATCGGCCTGACGCCGGTGGTGGCCGTGGAGCTGGAGTTCTACCTGCTCGACGCCGCGCTGGACCCGCACGGGCGTCCGCAGGTCGCGCGCAACCCGGCCACCGGCGAACGCAACCACAGCACGCAGGTGTATTACATCCAGGACCTGGACGATTACCGCGGTTTCACCGACGAGGTCAGCGACGCCTGCCAGGCCCAGGGCATCCCCGCCGATACCGCGGTGGCCGAATACGCGCCGGGCCAGTTCGAGATCAACCTGCGCCATCGCGCCGACGCGCTGCAGGCCTGCGATGACGCGCTGATGCTAAAGCGCGCGATCAAGGCCATCGCGGCCAAACGTGGGCTGATGGCCAGCTTCATGGCCAAACCCTTCGCCGACCAGGCCGGCAGCGGCGCGCACATCCACGTCAGCCTGCTTGATGAAAGCGGCAAGAACATCTTCGCCTGCACGCCCGACGCCCCGTCCGACGCGCTGCGCCACGCCATCGCCGGCCTGCAGCGCGCCAGCGGCGATTGCATGCTGCTGTTCGCCCCGCACGCCAACAGCTACCGACGCTTCGTGCTCAATGCCTTCGTGCCGCTCAACGACGCCTGGGGTTTCAACAACCGCACCGTGGCCATGCGCGTTCCGCACAGCGACCCGGCCAACGTGCGCATCGAACACCGCATCGCCGGCGCCGACGCCAATCCCTACCTGGTCACCGCCGCGGTGCTGGCCGGCATGCTGCAGGGCCTGCGCGACAAGGGCGACCCGGGCCCGCCGACCGTGGGCAACGCCTACGAACAGGGTGAACACCGCGAGCTGTTCTGGCGCGACACCCTGCGCGACTTCCTGGCCAGCGACTTCGTCGCCCGCCACTTCGGCGAAAGCTTCCGGCACATCTACGGCCAGCAGAAGCTCAAGGAACTGCGCAGCTTCCACCGCGAAGTGACCACGCTGGAAGTGGACTGGTACCTGCGCCAGGTCTGACATGAGCCTGCGCGAACCTTCCGCGCACGCCGATTCCTGGTACGCGCGCAGCGCCGGCCCGGGGCCGGAGCATGCGCCCCTGGCCGGGCGCCAGACCGCCGACGTGGTGGTGCTCGGCGCCGGCCTGACCGGCCTTTCCGCCGCGCTGGAACTCGCCCAGGCCGGGCTGGACGTGATCGTGCTCGAGGCCCGCGAGGTCGGCTGGGGCGCCAGCGGCCGCAACGGCGGGCAGGTGATCTTCGGCTATGGCTGCGACCAGGCGAAGATCGCCGGCTTGCTGGGCCTGGACGCCTCGCGCGAGTTGTTCAAGTGGTCGGTGGAGGCCGTCGACCAGGTGCGGCGGCGCATCATCGACCACCGCATCGACGCACACTGGCGCGACGGCCATGCGCACGTGGCGATCAAGCCGCGGCACGTGGCCGAACTCAAGGCCTGGCAGGCCGACCTGGCGGAAAACTACGGCTACCCGCTGCAGTGGTGGGAACGCGAACCGCTGCAGGCGGTGGTGTCGAGCCCGCGTTACATCGGCGCGCTGTACGACCCCTGTTCGGGCCACCTGCACCCGCTCAACTACACGCGCGGGCTGGCGCGCGCGGCCACGCAGGCCGGTGTGCGCATCTTCGAACAGTCCCGGGTGACTTCCCTGCAGCGCGGCGCCCGGCCGCTGCTGCGCACCGACGCCGGCGAAGTGCAGGCGGATTTCGTGGTGCTGGCCGGCAATGCGCTGGTGCGCGGCATCGCGCCCGAACTCGACGCGCGGGTGATGCCGGTGGGCACCTATATCGGCGCCACCGCGCCCCTGGGTGCCGAAACGGCGCGCGAACTGATCCGCAACGACATGGCCGTGGCCGACATCAACTGGGCGCTGGACTATTTCCGGCTCAGCGCCGACCACCGCCTGCTGTTCGGCGGCCGCGCCAGCTACTCCACCCTGCCCCCGCCCAACCTGGCCGGCACGATGGCAAGGCGGATGGCGCGGGTGTTCCCGCAGCTCAAGGGCGTCGGCTTCGAGAGCGTGTGGGGCGGCCTGATCGACATCAGCCTGAACCGCGCGCCGCACTGGGGCCGGCTTGGCGACAATGTCTACTTCGCGCAGGGTTTTTCCGGCCACGGCGTCGCGGCCACGGGCCTGGCGGGCCGCATCCTCGCCGAAGCGATCCGCGGCCAGTCCGGGCGGCTCGACGCCTTCGCGAAGATCGGGCACCGGAACTTCCCCGGCGGCCGCGCCCTGCGCACGCCGCTGCTGGTGGCCGCGATGGCCTG
>CAZXTV010000153.1:0-4957 GCA_964643705.1 uncultured Arenimonas sp.
CAGGTTGCCGAAGATCAGGAAGTACAGCGTCATGGTGATCGCCGGCGGCACCAGGGTCTGGCCCCAGATGCGCAGGATGCGCGCGACTTCGCGGCGGGCGATGGTGAACAGGGCGACCAGGTTGGGGTTACTCATGGGGCACGTCCTTTTCCGGCAGCTCCGGGTTGCCGGTCAGGCGCACGAACAGTTCCTCGAGCCGGTTGGACTTGGTGCGCATCGAACGGACCCGGATGCCGGCGCCGTCGAGCGCGGCGAACACGCGGTTGAGGTCCATGTCGCGCGGCATCTCCAGGTCGATCGTGTGGTCGTCTTCGGCCAGCAGGGTGGCGCCTTCGATGTGCGGCAGCACGATCGGCAGCGCACCCATCACGTCGATCAGGAAGCCCTCGACGTCTAGCTTGGCCAGCAGCGTCTTCATCGGGCCTTCTTCGATGATGCGGCCGTGGTCGATGATCGCCAGGTTGCGGCACAGGCTTTCGGCTTCCTCCAGGTAGTGCGTGGTCAGGATCACCGTGGTACCGGCGGCGTTGACCTCCTTGAGCGTCTTCCACATGCCGCGGCGGATCTCGATGTCGACGCCCGCGGTGGGTTCGTCGAGGATCAGCAGCTTGGGCCGGGTCATCATGGCGCGCGCGATCATCAGCCGGCGCTTCATGCCGCCCGACAGCGTGCGCGACATCTTGTGCGCCTTGTCCCACAGCTGCGCCTTCTTGAGTTCTTCCTCGGCGCGGACCAGGGCCTGATCGCGCGGGATGCCGTAGAAGCCGGCGTAGTTGACCAGGATGTCGAGCGGCTGCTCGAACATGTTGAAGTTGATTTCCTGCGGCACCAGGCCGACCAGGCGCATGGCCTGCGAGCGGTTGGCGTGGAGGTCGACGCCGAACACGCGCACTTCACCCGCGCTCTTGTTCACCAGCGAGCTGACGATGCCGATCAGGGTGGACTTGCCGGCGCCGTTGGGGCCGAGCAGGGCGTAGAAGTCGCCTTCCTCGACCCGCATTGACACGCCCTTGAGTGCTTCGACGCCATTGTCGTAGGTCTTGCGGAGATCCTGGATCTCCAGCGCGGCTTGGTTCTGCATGGGGCTCCTGGGCCGGCCGGCGCTGCGCCGGTGGGCGATGGGGCCTTATTATAGGCGCCTTGCCGCCCCGGCCCCCGGGCCGCGGCGGCACACTGTTTCCCATTCCCGGAGTCCGTATTGGCCATCGTGCATTTCCCGCTTCGCGTGGTCGGCAGCCGAATGCTTGCCCCCAGCGTGCGTCACCTCGAATTCGCCCGTGACGACGGCCAGCCGCTCGACTTCATCCCGGGCCAGTTCATCCAGGTGCACTTCAACTACGCCGACGGCACGCCGACCAAGCGCAGTTATTCCCTGGCGACCATGCACGACCACGCACTCGGACCGGGCGAGGCGGTGGAAATCGCGGTCAGCTACGTCGCCGGCGGCGCCGCCACGGCGCTGTTCGAGGCGCTCGACGAAGGCCAGCAGATCCAGGCCTCGGGCCCCTACGGCCGGTTCTGCCTGATGCCGGCCGACGCCAACCGCCGCTACCTGCTGGTCGGCACCGGCACCGGCGTCACGCCCTACCGCGCCATGCTGCCGCGACTGGCGGAGCTTATCCGTGAGCGCGGCATCGAGGTCGTGCTGCTGTTTGGCTGCCGCACGCCGCAGGAGCTGCTTTACGGCGAGGACTTCCGCGCCTTCGCCGCCGCCAACCCGGGTTTCCGCTTCGTGCCCTGCTTCAGCCGTGAACTGCCGGAAGATGCCGCGCCCGACGATCGCCGCGGTTACGTGCAGGAAGCCCTTGCCGACATCGGGCCCTCGGCCGACGGCGACATCGCCTACCTGTGCGGCAACCCCAACATGGTCGATGCCTGTTTCGAAGCCCTGAAGGCGGCCGGCCTGCCGGTGCCGCACATCCGCCGGGAAAAGTACGTCAGCGCCAAGTAGGGACAGGTCCTTCGTCACGTTTCGGCGTCCCGGGACGTCTGTCATCCTGTGGGCCGTTTTGGCCCGGATGGGAGAGTCCATGAAACCCTTGCTCTTGTCGCTGGCCGTGGCGGTGCTCGTCGCCCCCCCGCTGGCGCAGGCCCGCACCCTGGGCCAGCTTGAATTCACGCCCTGCGAGCTGTCGCAGCCCGGCACCGGCGCCACCACCCGGCTCGAATGCGCGACGCTGGAAGTCCCGGAAAACCCGGACAAACCCGACGGCCGCAAGCTGAGCCTGAAGGTCGGGCTGGCCGCGGCGCGTTCGTCCGAGGCGCAGCCGGACATGGTGCTGTTCATCGCCGGCGGCCCCGGACAGTCGGCCACCGAGGCCTATCCGACGGCCGCGGGTGGGTTCTCGCGGCTGCTCGAGAAGCGCCATGTCGTCTTCATCGACCAGCGCGGCACCGGCGATGGCCACCGCCTGGCCTGCGAATTCCCCGACGAACTGGCCGAAACGCTTGAATCGGACGCCCAGCAGGTCGAACTGGCGCGTGACTGCCTGGCGAGCTTGGATGCCGACGTCGCCCAGTACACGACGTCGGTGGCCGTCGCCGACCTGGAAGCCCTGCGCCAGGCGCTGGGTGCGCCGAAGTTCAACGTTTATGGCGGCTCCTACGGCACCCGCGTCGCGCAGGAATACGCACGCCAGTTCCCGGACGGCGTGCGCAGCCTGTTGCTCGACGGCGTGGTCCCGCCGGGCCTGGCCCTGGGCAGCGAGCACAGCATCAACCTCGAGGACACGCTCAAGTCCATCCTGGGCCGCTGCGCCGGTGAACCGGCCTGCCGCGACGCCTTCGGCGACCCCTACCGCACGCTGTATGCGCTGCGCGACGACGCGCGCGCGCAGCCGACGACGGTGCTGGTGCCGGACCCGCGGAGTTTCGCCATGCGCGAACGGCGCCTGGACGAGGCGGCGGTGGCGGTGATCGCGCGCCTGTTTGCCTATGCCCCCGAAACCGCCGCCCTGCTGCCCCTGCTGCTGGACGAAGCGGCGAAAGGCCGGCCGGAAGCCCTGCTGGCCCAGGCGGCGCTGGTCTACGACTCGCTGGCGGGCCAGATCAACCACGGCATGCAGCTTTCGGTGATCTGCGCCGAGGATGCGCCGCGACTGGCGGCGCGCGACCAGGATGAAGCGCTGATCCTGGGCAACGCGATCGTCGGGGTCACGCAAAACCAGTGCAGTGTCTGGCCGCGCGGGCCGGTGTCGGCTGATTTCCGCGAACCGCTGGCCAGCGAGGTGCCGACCCTGCTCATGTCCGGGGAGCTCGATCCGGTGACGCCGCCGCGTTATGCGGACGAGGTGGCCAAGTCGCTGCCGCGTTCGCGTCACCTGGTCGGCAAGGGCCAGGGCCACATCCTGCTGACCCGCGGCTGCACGCCGCGGCTTGCAGCGCAGTTCGTGGACACGCTGGACCCGGCGGCCCTGGACGCCGACTGCCTGGAGGTGCTCGACGCCTCGCCCTTCTTCCTGGATTACAACGGAGCCGCCCCATGATCGAGGTCCGCGACCTGCACAAGGCCTTCGGCAAGGTCATTGCCGTGGACGGCGTCGGCTTTCGCGCCAACGACGGCCAGATCACCGGCCTGCTGGGCCCCAACGGCGCCGGCAAGACCACGTCCCTGCGCATGCTCTACACCCTGCTGCGGCCCGACCGCGGCCAGGTGGTCGTGGACGGCATCGACGCCGCGGTCGACCCCGAGGCGGTGCGTCGGCGGCTGGGCGTGCTTCCGGACTCGCGCGGCCTGTACAAGCGCCTGACCAGCCGCGAGAACATCCGCTACTTCGGGCGCCTGCACGGCATCGACGACGCCACCATCGCCGCACGCACCGAGACGCTGGTGCAGGCACTGGACATGGGCGACATCATCGACCGCCGTACCGAAGGCTTCTCGCAGGGCCAGCGCGTGAAAACCGCGATCGCCCGCGCCCTGGTGCACGACCCGCGCAACGTGATCCTGGACGAACCCACCAACGGACTGGACGTGATGGCCACGCGCGCCATGCGCCGGTTCCTGCACCAGCTGCGCGACGAGGGCCGCTGCGTGCTGTTCTCCAGCCACATCATGCAGGAGGTGGCGGCGCTTTGTGACCGCATCGTCATCATCGCGCACGGACGCGTGGTGGCGGAGGGCACGGCGGACGAACTTCGCGCCCAGACCGGCGAAGACAACCTCGAGGACGCCTTCGTCAAGGCGATCGGCACCGAAGAAGGACTGATGGCATGAGCGCCGCGACCACTGTTTTCCTCAAGGAAGTCACCGAAAACCTGCGCGACCGCAAGACGGTCTTCAACGCGCTGGTGATGGGCCCGCTGCTGGGCCCGGTGTTCTTCGTGATGATGATGAGCTTCATGATCACGCGGGAGCTTTCCAACGCGGAGAAGCCGCTGGAGGTGCCCGTGGTTGGCGCCGAACACGCACCGAACCTGGTGGGTTTCCTTCGCCGGCAGGGCGTGACGGTTCAGCCGGCGCCCGAGGATTCCGAAGCCTCTATCCGTGAGCGCGAGAGTCGCGCCGTGCTGGTGATCCCGTCCGACTACGCCGATCGCTGGCGCGCCGGTGAAACCGCCCAGGTGCAGGTGCTGCACGACAGCTCCGATCGCGATGCGCGGGCACCGATGGTGCGCCTGTCGGGCTTGCTCGAGGCGTATTCCAAGCAGCAGTCGGCGCTGCGGGTCAGCGCCCGCGGCCTGCACCCGGCGATCCTGTCGCCGGTGGTGGTGGCGCAGCGCGACCTGGCCAGCACCCAGCAGCGCGCGGGCCAGCTGCTGAGCTTCCTGCCCTACCTGCTGGTGCTCGGTGCGTTCCTGGGCGGCATGTACCTGGCCATCGACACCACCGCCGGTGAACGCGAACGGCAGTCGCTGGAACCCTTGCTGGCCAGCCCGGCTTCCCGGGCCCAGATCGTGCTGGGCAAGCTCGGCGCCACCTTCGGCTTCGCGATGGTGTCGATGATGCTCAGCCTGG
>CAZXTV010000154.1:0-4949 GCA_964643705.1 uncultured Arenimonas sp.
ATGCGCTGGCGCTGTACGAGGACTTCCTGACCGGCCACTACCACCAGCCCAGCGATCAGACCTCGCTGCCCATCCACTACCCCAGCGCCGCGCGCCTGGCGATGCTCAACGCCGCGATCGGCCGCCGCGTCGGCGACGCCGAACAACGGCCGCGCTGGAAAGACGGCGACTTCTTCGGCCGCACCTTCGGCGGGCAGCAATAGTCGCTAGCCAAGGTGGCCCAGCGGCAGGCCACGCGCCTGCTTCACCGTGCGCAGCACGAAGCTGGAATTGATGTCGGCGACGCCGCTGGCGTTGAGCAGGTGGTCGAGCAGGAAGCGCGAAAAATGCGCCAGGTCCTGCACGACCACCTGCAGCAGGTAGTCCATCTCGCCGGTCAGGGCGTGGCAGGCCACTACTTCGTCCCAGCGGTTCACCCGTTCGGTGAAGGCCTGCACGGCGTCGGCGTCGTGGCGGGCCAGCTGCACGCGCACGAAGGCCTGCAGGCCCAGGCCCACGCGATCCGGGGCGATCAGGGCGGCATAACCGGCCAGCACCCCGTCCTGTTCCAGGCGTTGCACCCGGCGCAGGCAGGCCGAGGGCGAAAGTTTCACCCGCTCGGCCAGGTCGGCGTTGCTCAGCCGGCCCTCGCGCTGGAGTTCGGCCAGGATGGCCAGGTCGGTGCGATCGAACTTGAGTTGATCCACTTCGTGCGGCCTGCGGCTTCCATGACGCAATGATGTTGCGCCAGATTGGGCTTTTCGCGCAACTACGCAAGCCAGTTGCGGCGGGCTGGCGATAGACTGGTGCGAAGCGTATGGAGAAAGCCATGGACACCCCGCGTCGCGTCGAACACCAGCTCACCGACAAGGGCTACGTGCCGGTCTACACCACGGCCGTGGTCGAACAGCCCTGGGCCGAATACACCGCCACCGACCACGAGGTCTGGGCGACGCTGTTCAAGCGCCAGCGCGAAGTCCTGCCCGGCCGGGCCAGCAAGGAGTTCCTGGCCCAGCAGGAAGTGATGGGCATGTCGGCCGACCGCATCCCGAAGTTCGACGAGCTCAACCCGGTGCTGCGCAAGGCCACCGGCTGGGAGCTGATCGGCGTCGAGGGCCTGTTGCCGGAGCTGACCTTCTTCGAACACCTGGCCAACCGGCGTTTCCCGGTGACCTGGTGGATCCGCAAGCCAGACCAGCTCGATTACCTGAGCGAACCCGACCTCTTCCACGACCTGTTCGGCCACGTGCCGCTGCTGATGAACCCGGTGTTCGCCGACTACATGGCCGCCTACGGCCGCGGCGGCGTCAAGGCGCACGCGATCGGCCCGGAAGCGCTGGTGAACCTGACGCGCCTGTACTGGTACACGGTGGAGTTCGGCCTTATCAAGGAAGACGACGGCCTGCGCATCTACGGCAGCGGCATCGTCAGCTCCAAGAGCGAATCGATCCACAGCCTCGAATCAAAGGCCCCCAACCGGATCGGCTTCGACCTCGAGCGCATCATGCGCACGCGCTACCGCATCGACACCTTCCAGAAGACCTACTTCGTCATCGACAGCTACGAGCAGTTGATGGACGCCACCGGCCCGGACTTCACGCCAATCTACGAAAAGCTGGGCAAGGTCGACAGCTTCCCGGCCGGTAGCGTGCAGCCGGGCGATCAGGTGTTCAACCGCGGCAGCGGCGAAGGCTGGCTCGACGACGGCGACGTCTGAGTCTTTGCGGCCGGCCGGCCGTACTTGCGGTTGAGCCACCAGGCCGCGATGAAGGCGCCGGCCAGCGGCGTGAACCAGGAAAAGTGCTGCAGCAGCTGCGGGTCGACGCCCGGCAGCAGGCCGCGCAGGCCGATGCCGAAGAAGGCGATGTGGGTGGCGACGCCATTGCCGATGATGGCGCCGTAGTGTTCCTTGAGCCACCACTTCGGGTCGGTGGCTGAACGCCGCCAGCTGGTGATCGCGCCGATGCCGCCCATCACGCCGACGCCGCCGAACACCTGCAGCAGCAAGGCGCCCGCCTGCATGCCCAAGGCGATCATCGCCAGCCCGCTGCCGGCGGTCAGCGCGGCGACGAACCAGTACATGTGGCCGTAGTAGGCCGCGCGGTCGCGCCGGTCGCGGATGGCGCGCCAGGCGGACCACGTGGCGTTGCCGACCAGCACCAGCAAATAAGTGAGGAAAAGCGCGCCGACCGGTTGGCCGTGCCCGATGAGCTGCAGCACCAGCGGAATGCCGGTGAGCATGATGCCGAGCATGGCCAGCAGGTAGATCTTGCCGACGCGGCGGTGCAGGGGCGAGCCCTTCTTCGCCAGGCCGGCGGTCCAGAAGGTGGCCAGGGCAATCGTGCCGGCGACGATGTGCGCGAAAACGGTCAACTTGGCGAGGTCCATGGGCGACTCCTTCGGTGTGGCCCCAGTCTCGGCCGCGCCCGTGTCCTGCTCAGGTGCCGGCGGTCACCGGTTCCGGGTGCCGGAAGTCACTTTGTTGCCGCAAGGGCTTGAGCGCCGCGGTTCGCCGGCCCAAGCTGGCGCCATGCAGGAACGACTGAAACAGATCTTCGCGCCGCTCAACTTCGCCGGCTACGTCACCTGGGCGGCGATCGCCTGGGAGCTGATGCTGGGCGGTTCGGGCGTGCCCGGGTGGCTGGCGCAGGCGCCGCCCGCTTGGCTGCTGGGCGCGCTGCTGCTGGCCTACCTGGCCCTGTTCGTGACGGTGGTCGGGGGCAACCACGAGGTCGGCACCCGCCTGCGCCTGATGATCGTCGTGCAGTACGCACTGGTGTTCACGATGATGGCGCTGGCGCGCAATTCAACGCTGCCGATTCTCATGATCCTGTGCGCGGTGCAGGTTGCCCACGCCTGGTCGCCGCGGAGTGCGGCCATCGCGCTGTTGGTGGTTAACCTGGGAATGTTTGCCATCTATGCGTGGGTCTGGCACCTCTCGTCGCCGCTGGTGGCCACGCTGATGGTGGGCTGCTTCCAGGTCTTCGCGGCGACGGCGACCTGGTTCGGCATCAACGCCGAACGCGCCCGCGACGACCTGGCCGCCGCCAACGCCGACCTGCTGGCGACCCGTTCGCTGCTGACCGAAACCGCGCGCGACGGTGAACGCCTGCGCCTGTCGCGCGAACTGCACGACGTCGCCGGCCACAAGCTCACCGCGCTGAAGTTGAACCTGGCGGCGTTGGCCCGCGACCCGCGCGTGGCCGGTGACGCCCAGGTCGCGCTGTGCGCGCGCCTGGCCGACGAACTGCTGGCCGACATCCGCGAGGTGGTGCAGCAGATTCGCCGCTCCGACGGCATGGACCTGGGCCCGGCGCTGGAAGCCCTGGCCACGCCCTTCCCGCGGCCGCGCCTGCACCTGCAGATCGACGGCGACGCCCGCGTCGGTTCGCTGCCGCAGGCCGAAGCGGTGCTGCGCGCCGTGCAGGAAGGCCTGACCAACGCCGCCCGGCATTCCCAGGCCAACAACCTGTGGGTGGTGCTGGCGCGTGAACCGGGTGGCCTGCGCCTGGACATCCGCGACGACGGCCGCGGCCGCGGCGCGCTGGAGCCTGGCAACGGCCTGCGCGGCATGCGCGAACGCCTGCAGGCGCTGGGGGGCGGGCTCGAGCTTGGCCGCACCAACACCGGCGGCGTGCACCTGCAGGCCTGGCTGCCGGTGGCGGCATGAGCCCGGATCGCATCCGCGTCGCGCTGGCCGACGACCAGGCCCTGGTCCGAAGCGGCCTGATCGCGCTGCTGGCGGGGTTCCCGCGGCTGGACATGGTGGTCCAGGCCGACGACGGCCAGGCCCTGCTCGATGCCCTGGCGAAGTCACCGGCGGACGTGATCCTTTCCGACATCCGCATGCCCGGCCTGGACGGCTTCGGCCTGGTGCGCGCGCTGCGCGAGCGCGGCGACGCCACCCCGGTGGTGCTGCTGACCACCTTCGACGACGAAACACTGCCGCTGCGCGCCGCCGCGGCCGGCGCCCAGGGCTTCCTGCTCAAGGACGCCTCGCCGGAAGACCTGGTCGAGGCCATCACCCGCGTCGCCGCCGGCGAGACGCTGCTGGCGCCGGTGTCCACCGACCCGGTGCGCGCGCGCTACGCCTACCGCGACCAGGCCGCGCCCAGCGATACCTTCAGCGAGCGCGAGGTTTCGATCCTGCGGCTGCTGGCGGGCGGTTACTCGAACAAGGAGATCGCGCGCGCGGTGTTCCTGTCCGAGGGTACGGTGAAGAACTACGTCTCCGACATCCTCGACAAGCTCGGCACCCGCGACCGCACCCGCGCCGTGCTCAAGGCGATCACCCTGCGGGTGATCTGAGTCGGGCTCACGCCAGGATCGGCACCAGCGCTGCGGCGAGCACCGCCGCGCCCAGCCCGATCATCACCCGCAGGCCGAAGCCGCGGCCGCCGCTGGTCCAGGCCACCGCGGACTTCGCGACCCAGCTGGCGGCGAGCAGCCCGACCAGGCCCCAGCGCGCCTGTTCGGCGTCAAACACACCGCTGCGGAACAGGTTGCCGACGGTGGCGACCGCCGCATGCACTTCCGCCAGCGCGGCCAGCGTCGCCGCCACCATGGCGCCGCGCGGGCCCAGCCAGTCATTGAGCGCGGCCGATGCGAACAGCACCACGGTGATGATCGCGGCGAAGGTGAGCGCATGCGAGAAGCGGAACATCCGGGTCTGCGCGTTGGGCGCCGGGATCGCGTCCTCTTCGCCGCGATGCAGGCCCAGCAGGCCGCCGGCGAGCATCACGGCGCCCGCCGCGACCAGCTCAAGCCACACTTCGGGCAGCAGGCCCGGCGCCACGGCCAGCAGGATCGGCACGAACAGGGTCAGCGAGGCTAGGTTGGCGAGCATCGCGGCGCCGACCGCGGACGACAGCAAGGCCGGCGTTTCGCGCACGCGCTGGCCGAAGCCGGCGATCGCCGCGGTGGACGACACATAGCCGGCGAAGAAACCCGCGATCGCCAGCCCCCAGCGA
>CAZXTV010000155.1:0-4943 GCA_964643705.1 uncultured Arenimonas sp.
CACGGCGTCCTGGTTGTAGCGGGCGTCGGCGTGCAGTTCGGCCACGCCCTGCTGGGCATCGCCGATCATCACCTTGTTGCCGTGCTGCCAGGCGAAGAACCAGCCCAGCACGCCGACGGCCACGACCAGCCAGGCCACCTTCGGCCGGCTCAGGCGCGACAGCGCCGCCCAGATGCGGTCGAAGCGGGTCAGCTGGCGCAGGCGGAACTCGCGCTTGCGGTCCAGGTTGCGCAGCCTGGTGTAGCTGAGCATCACCGGCAGCAGCACCAGGTCGGTGAGGATGGTCAGCGCGACGCCGACGGTGGCGGTGATCGCCAGCTCGCGCACCATGTCGATCGGAATGACCATGATCGCGCCGAAGCCGATGCAGCCGGCCAGCAGGGCCACGGTGCCCGGGATCAGCAGCATGCGGAAGGACAGGCGCGCGGCCTCGAGCGGTTCGACCGCGTTCTTGGCGCTGGCCCGCAATTCGTCGACGGTGCCCTCTTCGAGCCCGCCGAAGAAGATCTCGCCGCGGAAGCGGTTGATCATCTGCTCGCCGTGGCTGACCGCGATCGCGAATATCAGGAAGGGCGTGAGCATGTTCATCGGGTCGATGCCGAAGCCCATCAGCTGCAGCGCGCCCAGCATCCACACCACCGACACCAGGGCCGCCGCCACGGTCAGGGAAGCCAGCTTCACCGAGGTCGAATACAGGAACAGCAGCAGCCAGGTGAAGCCGATGGTCAGCGCGAAGAACTTGATGACCGAACGCGCGCCGTCGCTGATGTCACCCACCATCTTGGCGAAGCCGATGATGTGCACGCTGTGGTTTTCATCTTCGTACTTCTGGCGGATCGCCTCGAACTGGTCGGCGACCTCCTGGTAGTCGAGCTTGTTGACGTCGCTTTCGGGGATCAGGTCGGCCCAGATCATCGCGCCGGAGAAATCCTTGGCGACCAGGCGCCCGACGATGTTGGCCTTGATGATGTTGCTGCGGATCTGGTCGTAATCCTCGGGCAGCGCCTGGAAACCCTCGACGTTGGGCGTGAAGGTCTGCGGGATGACGTTGCCGCCGGACAGGCCGTCCTCGACGACCTCGATGAAGCGCACGTTCGGCGTGAACAGCGAGCGGGCGCGGGCGTCGTCGGTCGCCGGCAGGTTGATCACTTCGTTGGTGACGTTCTCCAGCGTGGACATGAACTGCTGGTCGAGCATGTCGCCGTCCTTCGCGATCACGGCGACGAGCACGCGGTTGGCACCGCCGAACTCAGCCTCGTAATCCTGGAAGGTCTGCATGTATTCGTGCTGCAGCGGCACCTGCTTCTTGAAGCCGGCATCGACCTGGAGCTGGCTGGCGAAAAACGCCATCGCCACCGTGATCAGGGCGAACAGGACCAGGATGACCGGCCGGTTCGCGAAGACGACGGTTTCGGCGATCCGGGCGAAGGGGCCGGGCTGGCTGTTGGGCAGGCTCATGTGAACTCCCTTACTGCGGGCGGAACAGGCCGGCGCCCTTGTCGCCGACCACGATGAAGCCGGCTTCGCCGGCCGGCAGGACCCCGGTCAGGTTCGGCGTCTCGCCGTTCGCCATCTCGAAGCGGGTTTCGGTGAACGGTGATTCGGCATTGCTGCGCACCAGCACCACGCCGTTGGCACCGACCAGGATCGCGCCGCCGTCGGCGAGCGCATGCCCGCCCATCAGCGAGGTGTCCACCCCGGTCTCGACGGCGGTCCAGCTGCGGCCCAGGTCGCGGGACTCGAGCACGTTGCCGCGCAGGCCGTGCACCAGCAGGTGTTCGCCGCCGAAGGACAGGATGCCGAACATCGAACCTTCGTAGGGGAGCCGGTCGCGCTCCCAGGTCTGGCCGCCGTCGGTGGAACGGAAGAAGGCGCCTCGCTCGCCGGCGATGACCAGGTGGCCCTCGTCGGTGCGTGCCATGGCGTAAAGGTGCGGGTCGGACTCGGCCTCGAGCTCGAGGTCGGAGGCATCGAAGGTCCAGTCCTCCGCCGCGGGTGCGTCGGATTCGGCAACGGTCTCGGGCGCGGGCGTCGTTTCGGCTGCCGGCTCGGGCTCGTCGTAATTGATGATGCCGCGCGGCTCCCAGCTGACACCACCGTCGCGGGTTTCAAGGAACATGGCGTAGGCACCGACGGCGAAGCCGTTCATGCCGTCCATCATCAGGATGTCCATCACCGGCACGCCGTCGAGCGGGTCGGCGTAGTCGGGGGTCCAGACCTGCATCCGGCGACGCGCCCATGTCTGGCCGCCGTCGGTGGAATGCACGATCACGCCGTCGTGGCCGCCGGCCCAGAGAACGCCGTCGGCACTGGTGATCGAGGTCAGGGTGGATCGCGTGGGCACCGCCGCCTGCTTCCAGTCCTGGCCGTCTTCCGACATCAGGATGTGGCCACGTTCGCCGACGATGAAATAGCCGGCCGCGGTTTGCACCGCGTCGAGCAGGAGGGACTGGCTGGCACGCGGCATCATCTGCGCGTCCAGCGCGGCCGGGTCGACGGCAGCTTCCGCCACGGTTTCGGGTTCGGCTGCGGGTTCGGCCGCCGGAGCGTCCGGATCCTGGGCCTGCGCCGCCATCGGCAGCAGCATGGCCAGCAGCAGGGCGCCCGCAATGCGCGTGCGGTTGTTTGGCTTGCTAGACATCGTCTCCCCCTTCCAACTACCCCGCCAGGCGCGGGGCCCTCTAACGCAGCCGCGCCCTTGCGGGCGCGGCTGGTCTTTCCTTCACTTGTCGATCAGCGCACGCCCGAGGTGCGCAGGTTCTGCGGCGAGTAGTTCGCCGGCGTGCTCTGGTAGCCAAAGTCACGCACCTTGTCCTCGTTGTCGAGCAGCATGGTGATGTAGCGGCCGGACTTGAGGTCGTGGTGGGTCTCGAGGGTGGACCAGAAGGTCGGCACCTCGTAGTAGTTCACCGACGGCGCGTCGGAGTAGCGCCACAGGTTGCCCTGGCCGTCGTAGTGGTCGATCAGCATGATCTGCCAGCTGTCTTCGTCCACGTAGAAGGTGCGGCGGCTGTTGATGTGGCGCATGCCTTCCTTGAGCTTGGCCTCGACCACCCACACGCGGTGCAGTTCGTAACGCATGTGGTCGGGGTTGAGGTGGCCCGGGCGGATCAGGTCGGCAACCTTGGTCTTGTCGCTGTGCGCCTTGTAGGCGTTGTACGGGACCAGCATTTCCTTCTTGCCCACCAGCTCCCAGTTGAAGCGGTCCATCGCGCCGTTGAACATGTCGGTCATGTCATTGGTGCGCAGGCCGTCCGAGGCGGTGCCCGGGTTGTCGTAGGCCACGTTCGGGGCGCGGCGCACGCGGCGCTGGCCCGGGTTGTAGACCCACGCCTGGCGCGGCGCGGCGGCCGCGTTCAGGGTTTCGTGCACCAGCAGCACCTGGCCGGCAAGGCGCGCCGGGCCGAGCACTTCCTGCTTGAAGTACAGCAGGATGTTGTTGATGTTCTCGGAGGTGTTGCCGGGCTTGTAGTACAGGCCCAGCAGCTCTTCGCGCACCTTGGTCAGCGTGAAGTTGCCGCTGGCGGTGGGCGCCGCCTGGTTGGAGTAGCTGAGCACCGACAGGCCCTTGTACTTGAGCTTGTGGTTCCAGATGACCTCGTAGGCGTTCTGCGGGATCGGGAACGGGATGCCTTCGGCGCAGTTCTGCACGCCTTCGCCGCTGGAAACCAGCTTGCACTGGGTGGCGTTGCGCTTGGTGGCCTCGTAGGTGCGCTGCGGGAACGAGGCGCTGCGGCGGGTCGGGTACACGTCCATGCGGAAGGTCGGGTACTTGCCGAACATCGCCTTCTGGCCCGGCGACAGCACGTTGGCGTACTGCGCCTGGTTGGCGCGGGTGACCGAATACAGCGGCTTGTCGGCCGCGTAGGGATCGATGTGGAAGGTACCGACGCGGAAGCCCGCGGGCGGGCGGGTGATGCCGCCGTCCCAGGCCGGGATGGTCCCGGCCGCGTTGCCGGCTTTTTCCGCGCCAACCGGGGTGAGTTCACGGCCCAGCTTGGCCGCTTCTTCTGCGCTGACCGCGGCCTGCACCATTCCGGTGCCGGCGGCCAGGACGGCGCCTGCCGCGAGGGCAAGTGCGTGTTTCCTGTTGATCTTCATCCGAATGCCTCCTGGGCTCAGAACGAGTACTTGACGGTGAACGCCGCGAAGTCGCGGTCGTGGATCTGGTTATATTGCTCAGCCCCGCTGAACGCCGTGTAGCTGAGGTCGAACACCCACTGCTGCAGGTAGTTCGCTTCCACGCCCAGGGTGAGGGACTTGCGATCTTCCAGGAAGTTCCCGCCCGGTCCCGGGGTGATGCCGCTCACGTCGTGGTTGAAGGCGATGCGCGGCGAAACCGTGATGGCGGTACCGAACGCGCCGTTGTAGTCGGCGCGGGCGGCGATGCGGTAACCCCAGGAGAACGCGGTCGGGTAACCGCCCGTGCCCGTCAGCGGGTTACGCAGGCAGCCGAAAGCAAGGGCACCCGGGCCGGGGAAACCAGCCGCCAGCGAGTCGCCCACGTCGCAGCCGCCGCCGGTGTCGGTGCCTTCACCTTCGTAACGCAGTTCGGAATGGCTGGGCAGGTCCCAGACCTCGGTACCACCGATCTCGGCCACCATCGCCAGCTGGTTGGCGCCCAGCACGTCGGCGAAGAGCTTGGTGAAGGTCATCTGCACCTGGCTGACTTCATGCTCGCGCCAGCCGCGCACTTCCTGGCCCAGGGCATAACTGCCGAGCTGGCTGTTGAACTGCAGCGCCGGCACCGGGATGAACGGGTTGAGCGGGGTCAGGGCCGCGAACAGCAGCTCGACGTCGTCGACCTGGAGCGGCATGTTCGGGCGGTGGCTCACCTCGCCCTGCCAGGCGATGCCGCCGGGCAGCGTGGTGTTCCAGCTGACGCCGTACATCTGGATGTCTTCCGGGAACTCCGCGAAGAATCGGCCCGAGGCGGCGCCGAC
>CAZXTV010000156.1:0-955 GCA_964643705.1 uncultured Arenimonas sp.
CTGCTTCGCCGAGCTGCGCACGGTCGAGGCCCTGCGCGACGGCAAGCCCAGCACGCCCTTCATGGCCTTTGGCGACACCGTGCGCATCGAGATGAACGACAAGGCCGGCCGCAGCATCTTCGGCGCCATCGAACAGCGCATCCAGAAGGCCTGAGGATTCCTGTAGGAGCGCCTTCAGGCGCGAATCTTTTGACTTTGCCCCTGGCAAAGTAGACATTCGCGCCTGAAGGCGCTCCTACACAGGTGGCGCCGGCCAGGCGTATGCTTGGGCCAGGCAGGTTGGGGAGGGGAGCAGACGCCATGACCGCGGGCTCGATCCGGCTGTACTCGTACTGGCGCTCCAGCGCCGCCTATCGCGTGCGCATCGCGCTAAACCTCAAGGGCCTGCCCTACGAGACCGCGCCCGTGCACCTGGTGCGCGACGGCGGCGAGCAGCACAAGGCGCCCTTCAGCGACCTCAATCCCCAGGAACTGGTGCCGGTGCTGCTGCACGGCAACCGCATCCTGCGCCAATCCCTGGCGATCATGGAGTACCTGGACGAAACCTGGCCGGCGCCGCCGCTGATGCCGGCCACGGCCCGCGACCGCCAGCGCGTGCGCGCCATTTCCCAGCTGGTCGCCAGCGACATGCACCCGCTCAACAACCTGCGGGTGCTGCAGTACTTCGAAAACACCTGGAACGTGCCCCAGGCCGAACGCGAGGCCTGGGTGCGGCATTGGGTGAAGGTGGGCTTCGACGCGCTCGAGGACACCCTGTGCGACAACCCCTCCACCGGAGCCTATTGCGACGGGGACGTGCCGACCATGGCCGACTGCTGCCTGGTGCCGCAGGTCTACAACGCCGAGCGTTTCGGCGTGGACCTGGCGGGCCACTGCACCTTCATCAACCGGGCCGCTGCCGTCATGCTCGGCTACGCCCCGCTATTTTGGATGAGCGCCATGGCCCACTACGTAC
>CAZXTV010000156.1:965-4909 GCA_964643705.1 uncultured Arenimonas sp.
GAAGAGTTCGACGCGGCCCGGCCGGAAAACCAGCCGGACGCGCCCGCCGGGAGCTGAGCCGGCTCAGTAGGTCTGGGTTTCGCTACCCGGGCCCGCGCCGCCGTACATGTCGCCGTAGGGGTCGTGTTCGCCGGTGGCACCCTCGGAAAGCCGGATCTTCAGGGCCAGGCCGTCGCGCGAGTCGGCCTTGCGCAGGGCTTCCTCGAGTTCGACCTTGCCTTCCTTGTACATGCGGAACAGCGACTGGTCGAAGGTCTGCATGCCTTCCTGGAGCGACTTGTCCATCGCTTCCTTGATCTCGTGCACTTCGCCGCGACGGATGAGGTCGCGGATCATCGGCGTGTTGATCAGGATCTCGGCGGCCGGCAGGCGCTTGCCATCCTTGCCGATGACCAGGCGCTGGCTGATGATCGCCTTGAGGTTGAGCGAGAGGTTCATCAGCACGTTCTTGTGGGCCGACTCCGGGAAGAAGTTCAGGATGCGGTCCAAGGTCTGGTCGGCGTTGTTCGAGTGCAGGGTGGCCATGCACAGGTGGCCGGTTTCGGCAAAAGCAATCGCCGATTCCATGGTGACGGCGTCGAGGATCTCGCCGATCAGGATGACGTCCGGGGCCTCGCGCATGGCGTTCTTGAGCGCGTTGTGGAAGGCGTGGGTGTCCAGGCCGACTTCGCGCTGGTTCACGATCGACTTCTTGTGCTTGTGCAGGAACTCGATCGGGTCCTCGATGGTGAGGATGTGGCCGGTGGTGCTGGCGTTGCGGTGGTCGATCATGGCCGCCAGGGTGGTGGACTTGCCCGAGCCGGTCGAACCGACCACCAGGACCAGCCCGCGCTGCTCCATGACGATGTCCTTGAGCACCGCCGGCAGCTTGAGCTGGTCGATGCCCGGGATCTCGGACTTGATCGCGCGGATGACCATGCCCACTTCGCCGCGCTGCTTGAAGACGTTCACGCGGAAGCGGCCGGTGTCCTTCACGGCGATGGCCATGTTGAACTCCAGGTCGCGCTCGAAGGCAGGCACCTGGCCCTCGTCCATCAGCGAGTACGCGATCTTCTTGACCATGCCGGCCGGAAGGCCGGTATTGCCAAGCGGGTAGAGTTTGCCTTCGACCTTGATATAGACGGGCGCGCCGGTGGTCAGGAACATGTCCGACGCGTTCTTTTCCGTCATCAGCTTCAGGAAGTAGCCGATGTCCATGTCAGTATCCTTGCATCCCCTGGTTCGGTCCCGATGGGTGGCCCGGCGTGGCTACAATGGCTCCGCCGAAACGCCCACCTGCGAGTTCGCCTTATGACACTAATGCCGTTAAAAATCCATCGTGCGCTGCCAATCCTGCTGGCGGTTTCGCTGTTTGGCGTGAACAACGCGGCCGCGGACGAGGTCGACGCAGCGCTTGCCGCCGCCGAGCGCGCGGTGGTCGCCGCCGAGGCCGCGCAGCCGCGTGGCGACGCCGCCAAGGCGCTGGAACAGGCGCGTGGCCAGTGGTCGGCCGCCCTGGACACCCGGCGCAAGAGTGACAAGCTGCGGCTGGCCGAGGCGGCCGCCGCCAATGCCGACCTGGCCCATGCCAAGGCCCGCCTCGACGCGGCCCGCCAGGCGGTCGAAAGCGCCGCCGCCCGGAACGCCGACCTGCGCCGGCGCCTGCTCGTCAACGGGGGGAACTGATCATGTTCGTCCGACTGCTGACGCTGCTGCTGGCCGCCGGCCTGGCCCTGTCCGGACCGGCCGCCGCCAACACCGACCACGACCAGGCGGTTGCCCGCCTCGCCGCCGGGCTCCAGGCCCTGGAGGCCGACCCGTCCCTGGGCGGGCTGGCCCGCCTCGAACGCCTGCAGGCGCGCCAGGCCATCGCCGACGCCCGCGATGCCCGCCGGCGCGACCGCGAGCACAAGCTCGGCCTGGCCGGGGTGCGCCTGGAAACCGCCCGCCTGGCCGCGGAAGCCGAGCTGCTGGCCGGGCAGGCGGCCCAGCTGGACCGCGAGCGCGACCAGATCATGCTCGAGGCCAGCCAGCGTGAGGCCGAGCGCGCCCGCCGCGAGTCCGTGCGCCTGCGCCTGCAGGCCATGGCGCGGGAAGAGTCCATCCAGCGCGAGCTCGAGCAAGCCGAAACCATGCGCCTGGCCGAGGTGGAGGCCGCCGAGGCCGAAACCGCCCAGGCCCGCAAGCTCGCGCAAGCCCGTGCCCGCGAGGCCCAGCTGGCGCGCCAGGAGGCCGAACTGGCCGCCGCCATCGCCGCCGACGACATCACCGATGCCAGCCCGCCGCCCCTTAGCCGGGAAGGCGGTCGCGAGGTCTACACCCTGGGCGGCGACGCCTTCGGCAGCGGCAGCGCCAGCCTGACCGGCGCGGCCCAGGCCAGCCTGCGCGCCCTGGCCGGCGTCCTGGGCGGCAGCGACAGCCTGCGCATCGAGGGCCATACCGACAGCCAGGGCGGGGAGGCCGCCAACCAGGCGCTGTCCCAGCGCCGCGCCGAAGCCGTGATGCGGACCCTGGCCGAAGCCGGCATCGACGGCGGGCGCATGCAGGCCACCGGCAGGGGCGAATCCAGCCCGGTGGCCGACAACGGCAGCGCCGCCGGCCGGGCGCGCAACCGGCGGGTCGAGATAATCATCAATTGATTGAAAAACAACCACTTGCGAAAGGGGTTGCGACCCCCGGAGAGGGGGAGTAGGTTCAAATTCCCGGTGGCCTGATGCCTCCGGGAACACGAGCCAGGCCGATGAAAGCAGACCTCGCCACCGCCGGACGCGCCGCCTTCCTTCCGGATGTGCGCGCGCCGCGTGGAGGCGCCGCCCGCGAAAGCGACCTGACCTTAATCTCGATCCGCAACGCCCCGGCCTTCCCAACCGGGGCGTTCGCGTTTTATGGAGGAGGTCAATCCGATGTTTGAAGGGCAACCGCAACAGGAACTCGAAGCGCTGATGAAGAGCGACCCGGAATTCCGGCAGCTCTATCACCGCCATCGTGAACTCGACAAGCAGGTTCTGGACGCCGAACTGGGCGTCCTGCCGCTGGACGACACCACGCTGGGGCGCATGAAAAAGGAAAAGCTCAACGCCAAGGACCGGCTGACCCGGATGTTCGACCAACGCCGGCACTGAGTTACCGCCGTGGCGGCGGCGGCACCCCCCGGCAGGTGGCCCCCGCCCCGCACTCCCCCGCCCCCGCGCGCCCCCACGCCCCCCCCCCCCCCCCCCCCGCCCGGCCCCCGCACGCTGTTAGAATCGAGGCCCGCGAATACGCCCGGTTCCCCTCCATGACGGCAAACGCCAACGTGCTCGAACTCATCGGCAACACGCCGATGGTCAAGGCCCAGCACCTCGATACCGGGGTCTGCGAGCTCTACCTCAAGCTGGAATGCATGAATCCCGGCGGCTCCATCAAGGACCGCATCGGCCTGAAGATGATCGAGGCCGCCGAGGCCCGGGGTGATCTCAAGCCCGGCGCGCTGATCGTCGAGGGCACCGCCGGCAACACCGGCCTGGGCCTGGCCCTGGTGGCCCAGCAGAAGGGCTACAAGCTGCTGCTGGTCGTGCCCGACAAGATGAGCCGCGAAAAGATCTTCAACCTGCGCGCGATGGGCGCCGAGGTCGTGCTGACGCGCTCGGACGTGGCCAAGGGCCACCCCGACTATTACCAGGACATGGCCGCGCGCATCGCCAGCGAAACGCCCGGCGCCTACTTCATCAACCAGTTCGGCAACCCGGACAACCCGGCGGCGCACGAGCAGGGCACCGGCCCGGAGATCTGGGCGCAGATGGACGGCGACATGGACGCCATCGTCTTTGGCTGCGGCAGCTCGGGCACCATGACCGGCCTGTCGCGTTATTTCGCCAAGGTGGCGCCGCACGTCGAGCTGGTGCTGGCCGATCCGGTGGGCTCCATCCTCACCCAGTACATCAACGAAGGCGTGCTCAGCACCAAGTCGGGCAGCTGGCTGGTCG
>CAZXTV010000157.1:0-4901 GCA_964643705.1 uncultured Arenimonas sp.
ATTATGGTGGCCACGCCGTTCTACGGCGCGCTGGTGTCGCGTTTCCCGCGGCGGCGCTTCCTGCCGGCGATCTATGCACTGTTCCTCGCCTGCCTGCTGGTGTTCTACCTGCTGTTGCGCAGCGACACCGGCGGCAACCTGCGCGGTGCTGCGTTCTTCATCTGGATCGCGGTGTTCAACCTGTTCGCGGTGTCGGTGTTCTGGAGCTTCATGGCCGACATCTACACCGACATCGAGGCGCGCCGCCTCTATGGCTTCATCGCCGCCGGCGGCACCATCGGCGGATTCACCGGGCCGCTGATCACCCGGGTGCTGGTCAACCAGATCGGCGTGCCAAACCTGCTTCTGGTGTCCGCCGGGCTGCTTGGCCTGGCGGTGTTCTGCATCCTCAGGCTGGGCCGCTGGGCGCGGCTGCGCGAGGCGGAACGCGGCCGCAGCGGCGCCGAGCAGGCCATGGGCGGCAGCATGCTGGCCGGCCTGAGGCTGCTCAAGGAACAGCCGCTGCTGCAGGCCATGGCGATCATCATGTTCTTCGGCGTCGGCGTGGGCACGCTGCTTTACAACGAACAGGCCGCGATCGCCCGCGAATTCTTCCCGGGCGACGAGGCGCGCACGGCCTACTACGCCAATATTGATCTGGCGATCAACCTGGTGACGCTGCTGGTGCAGGTCTTCCTGACCCGCATGCTGCTCGTGCGCTTCGGCGTCGGCCCGGTACTGTTGCTGCCGGCGCTGGCGATCCTGCTGGGCTTCGCCGCGCTCACTGCCTCGCCCCTGCCGATGCTGGTTGCCGTGGTGCAGATCGCCACCCGGGCGGGCGAGTTTTCCCTGGCCAAGCCGGCGCGCGAAACCATCTACACCCGCGTCGACCGTGAAGTCCGCTACAAGGGCAAGGCCGTCATCGACACGGCGGTGTACCGCGGCGGCGACCTGTTCTTCGTCTGGACCCACAAGCTGCTGGCCGGGTTCGGTTCGGTGGCGGTTTTCGGGGTCGGCATGCTGGTCGCCGGGGCCATGACCTTCGGCGCTTGGCGCCTGATCCGGGAACAGGCCAAATTGCCCGCCGATCCCCGCTGACCCCGGAAGCCGCCATGTCCCTGCGATCGTTCCAACTCGCCGCGCTGCTTCTGGCGGCCCTTGCCGGCTTGATGCCGGTAGCCGGGGCCGTCGAGGTCAGGGTCGACCCGCGGGTCGAATTCGTCGCGGTGATGTGCCGCCTGGCCGGCCTCGAGGAATTCCAGTCGCCGGGTTTCGCCGACTACGACGCCGCCGTCGACGCCCATTTCGCGCCATTCCGCGACCATGCATCGGTGGCGGAGGTCCGCGCGCTGCGCAAGGAAGTCCGGCTGGGCTACAACATGCCCGCCGAACTGGCCGTGGCGACCGGCGACGGCGACTGGCAGCTGCGCCTGCCGGCGGGTAAACCCGCCAACGGCCTGGACGCCCGCTGGACGCCCGAAGCCGCGCAGCGTTTCCTCGAGGCTGCGCGCGTGTTCTGGGAAGACTCCGATGCCGGCGCGTTCTTCGCCGGCCAGCGTGCGTTCCATCAACAGGTGGAACAGGTCCTGGCGGCCGACCTCGGCCCGCGGCTGGACCTCACCTGGTTCGAGCGCCAGTACGGCGAATCGGCGGATCGTCGTTTCACCGTCATCGCGGGCCTGCTCAACGGCCCGCATAGCTACGGCCCGCACCTGGTGCTGCCCGACGGCCATGTCGAAGCTTTCGCCATCCTTGGCACGCCCGCGCATGAATCCGGACAGGCGCCGTCCTACCCGGCGGACCAGGCGGCGAGCCTGCTGGTGCACGAAGTGCACCATCCCTTCGTCAATCCCTGGGTGGCTGCGAATTCCGGCCGGCTCGCCCCGGGCGCGTCCCGCCTGTATGCGCAGGTGGAAGCCGACATGAAGGCCGCCGCCTACGGGCAGTGGGACTACATGCTCAACGAAAGCCTGGTGCGTGCGCAGGTGCTGCGCTACTACCGTGCCCGCGACGCCATGGGCCCCTACTGGCGCAACCTGCGCGACGACCGTCGCCGCGGTTTTGCCTGGGTGGATGCGCTGGCCGATGCGATCGACGCCGCCGTGGGCGCACAGGGTGGTTTCGACGAACGGGCCGAAGCCGCGGTGTTCGACTTCTTCGCCCGCTGGGGTGCCGACCCGGCGGCGATGATCGCCGCCGAAGATGCCCGCCAGGTCGAGCGCCAGCGGCTTCGCAAGGCTGAAGGCGTGCAACTGCTTGCGGCATCGCCGGCGCTCGACGGCGACGTGGTGGCCCCGGGCGAGGGTGAGCTTCGGCTGGAATTCGACCGGCCCATGAGCGGCGCGGTGGCCCTGACCGGTGACGCCCCGGAAGTGATCGGTGCACCGCGCTGGGAGCAGGACGGCCGGGTGCTGGTCGTTCCCGTGCGATTCGCGGCCGGCGGCCGGCACGTGCTGCAGCTCAACGACGAAATCGAACCCGGCCAGGGCTTTCGCGGCAAGGACGGCCAGTGGCTGGTGCCGCGCGAATGGCGTTTCACGGTCCGGGCCGACGACGGGGAATAAGCCGGCAGGCGTGAACGAATCCTTGGCGCGGGCTGCGTTACCCTGTTGCGCAGTCACCAGGGAGCCCGCCGAATGAAAGTCAAAGCCGCCGTTGCACACAAGGCTGGTGCACCGCTCAGCATCGAAACCGTCGACCTTGAAGGCCCGCGCGCCGGCGAGGTGCTGGTCGAAATCAAGGCCACCGGCGTCTGCCACACCGACGAGTTCACCCTGTCGGGGGCCGACCCGGAAGGCATGTTCCCGGCCATCCTGGGCCACGAGGGCGCGGGCATCGTCGTGGACGTGGGACCGGGCGTCACGACGCTCAAGAAGGGCGACCACGTCATCCCGCTGTACACGCCCGAGTGCCGTACCTGCGAGTACTGCCTCAACCCCAAGACCAACCTGTGCCAGGCCATCCGCTCGACCCAGGGCCAGGGCCTGATGCCGGACGGCTCCAGCCGCTTCAGCCTGGACGGCAAGCCGGTGCTGCACTACATGGGCACGTCCACCTTCGCCCAGTACACCGTGGTGCCGGAGATCGCACTGGCCAAGATCCGCGAGGACGCGCCCTTCGACAAGGTCTGTTACATCGGCTGCGGCGTCACCACCGGCATCGGCGCGGTGATCTTCACGGCCAAGGTGGAAGTGGGGTCGAAGGTCATCGTGTTCGGCCTGGGCGGCATCGGCCTGAACGTGATCCAGGGCGCGCGCCTGGCCGGCGCCGACATGATCGTGGGCGTCGACCTCAACCCGAACCGCGAAGCCATGGCGCGCAAGTTCGGCATGACGCATTTCGTCAACCCGAAGGAAGTGGAAGGCGACCTGGTGCCCTACCTGGTGTCGCTGACCAAGGGCGGCGCCGACTACACCTTCGAATGCATCGGCAACACCCAGGTGATGCGCCAGGCGCTGGAATGCGCGCACAAGGGCTGGGGCACCAGCGTGATCATTGGCGTGGCCCCGGCCGGCGCCGAGATCAGCACGCGGCCCTTCCAGCTGGTCACCGGCCGCAACTGGCGCGGCAGCGCCTTCGGTGGTGCCCGCGGCCGCACCGACGTGCCCAAGATCGTCGACTGGTACATGGACGGCAAGATCGACATCGATTCGCTGATCACCCACACCATGCCGCTGGAAAAGATCAACGACGCCTTCGACCTGATGCACCGCGGCGAATCGATCCGCAGCGTGGTGGTCTACTGATGATGCTCGAGCGACTATCCGAGCACGCCTGCTTCGGCGGGGTGCAGGGTTTCTACCGCATGGACTCGGCGGCCTGCGGCGGGCCGATGCGTTTCGCGGTGTACCAGCCGCCGCAGGCGCGCGCGGGCCGGGTGCCGGTGCTGTATTACCTGGCCGGCCTGACCTGCACCGAAGAAACCGCGGCGATGAAGGCGGGCGCGCAGCGCGTGGCGGCCGAACTGGGGCTGATGCTGGTGATGCCCGACACCAGCCCGCGCGACACGGGCTTCGAGGGCGCCACGGGCGACTGGGAGTTCGGCGAGGGCGCGGGTTTTTACCTCGACGCCACGCAGGCGCCGTGGTCGTCGCGCTTCCGGATGGAAAGCCACGTGGTGCACGAACTGCCGGCGGTGGTGCGCGAGCACTTCCCGGCCGACCCGGGCCGCACCGGCATCACCGGCCATTCGATGGGCGGGCACGGGGCGCTGACGCTGGCGCTCAAGCATCCGCAGCAGTACCGCAGCGTGTCGGCGTTCGCGCCGATCGTGGCGCCCTGCGAGGTGCCCTGGGGGCAGAAGGCGTTCAGCCGCTACCTGGGTGATCACCACGCGGTCTGGGCGGAACACGATGCCTGCGCGCTGGTGCGCCGGCGGCCGTTCGGGCGGCCGATCCTGGTGGACCAGGGGCTGGGCGACAAATTCCTTGAGCTGCAGCTGCAGCCGGAGCGTTTCGAAGCAGCGTGTGCCGAAGCCGGCCAGTCGCTGACCCTGCGCCGACACGCGGGCTACGACCACGGCTACTATTTCATCGCCAGTTTCATCCAGGACCACCTGCGGCACCACGCCGCGCAGCTGGCCGGCTGAAGGAAGCCACGATGTCCATTCTCGCGATCATGCTTACTGCCCTGGTGGCGGTGTTGCACCTGGGTTTCATGGTGCTGGAGATGGTGTTCTGGACGCGTCCGCTGGGGCGCAGGGTGTTCGGGCTGGACCCGCAGGTGGCCCGGGACTCGGCGAAGCTGGCGATGAACCAGGGTCTTTACAACGGCTTCCTGGCGGCGGGGCTGCTGTGGGGGCTGTGGCTGGGCGACCGCGGCATCACGCTGTTCTTCCTGGGCTGCGTGGTAGTCGCCGGCCTGTTCGGCGCCGCCACCGTGAAGCGCAGCATCCTCTACGTACAGGCCCTGCCAGCCCTCCT
>CAZXTV010000158.1:0-4852 GCA_964643705.1 uncultured Arenimonas sp.
CCCACGGGGTCAGGTTGGTCGCGGTGTCGGCGGTGTCGAAGTTGCGGTAGCCCCACCAGTGGCCCAGGCCGTTGATGACGCCGGCCGCCCAGAACGGGATCCAGGCCATCTGCAGCGCCCAGATCGCGATGCCCGGGATGCCGAACAGCGCGAGGTTGATGAACAGCATCAGGCTCGGCCCCAGCGACGGGATGCGCGTGTAGAGCTTGCGTTCGATCCAGTCGTCCGGCGAACCCTTGCCGTACTTTTCCAGCATGTCCTCGTCCAGGCGCGCTTCCTGGTAGAGCTCGACGCCGCGCCACAGCACCTGGTTGATGCCCTTGAAGCGCGGGCTGTGCGGGTCTTCCGCGGTTTCGCACTTGGCGTGGTGCTTGCGATGCACCGCGGTCCACTCCCTGGTGACCATGGCGGTGGTCAGCCAGGCCCAGAAGCGGAAGAAATGCGTGAGCACCGGATGGAAATCGACGCCGCGATGGGCGGCGCTGCGGTGCAGGTAGAGGGTGGTCGTCATGATGGTGAGCTGGGTCACCACCAGGAAATAACCGGCCATCTGCCAATAACTTGCCTGCGTGAATCCGCGGGCCAGCCAGTCGAGGAAAACGGGGGACATCACACACTCCAGGGGGGGGGCCGGGGCCCGGTAACAGGGACGATGATGCCCGCCCGAAACGCTGGCGTCACCCTCCCTTGCAGTTATGGGGGTCGCCTGGAAGGCCTGCAAGGCGGGGGGCTGAACCGGTGGTTCAGCCCCGCGCTCAGCCGGCGGGATCGGGGCGGGCGCCCGCCGCCGCGTCGGCGCCGGGACCGGGCGCAGCGGGCGGCGGCGGCAGGTCGCGCACGTGCACGTCCAGCTGCGGGAAGGCGAAGCCAACGTCGTTTTCCGCGAACAGCTCGACCAGGCGCACGTTCAGTTCGTTGCGCACGTTCAGCCGGTCGATGATGCCGCCCACGAAAACCCGCAGTTCGAAGTCCAGCGAATTGGCACCGAACTCCAGCAGCCAGCTGCGGGGCGGCGGGGTTTGCAGCACGCGCGGGTTTTCGCTGGCCGCCTGCATCAGCAGGCGGTGCACCAGGTTGGGGTCGGTGCCGTAGTCCACGCCCACCTTCACCACGATGCGGGTGGTTTCGTCGCTCAGCGTCCAGTTCACCAGCTGGCCGGTGATGAAGGACTTGTTGGGCACCACGATTTCCTTGTTGTCGAAGTCCAGGATCGTGGTGGCGCGGGTGCGGATGCGGGTGACCGTGCCGTCGAGGTTGTTCACCGTGATCACGTCGCCCACCCGGAAGGGCCGCTCGAAAAGCAGGATCAGCCCCGACACGAAGTTGGCGAAGATTTCCTGCAGGCCAAAACCCAGGCCCACCGTCAACGCCGCCGCCAGCCACTGCAGCTGGCCCCAGCGCAGGCCCAGCAGGCCCAGGCCCGCGACGATACCGACCATCACGATCGCGTAGCGCAGGACGTTGGTTATCGCGTACCGCGAGCCCGCGTCCATGTTCACGCGCGACAGCAGGCCGATCTCGAGCAGGCCCGGCAGGTTGCGCGCGGCGACGACCGTCAGCGCCAGGGCCAGCACGCCCAGCAGCGCCGCCATCAGGGTGATGGGCACGCTGGTGTCGACGCCGTCGGCCGTCGCCTGGGCGATCGACCACAGCACCACTTCGTCGAGCCGGGCAAAGGCCGGCAACACGTCGGCCCAGACCCAGACCAGGCCCGCGGCCAGCATCACCAGGCGCACCGCGCGCAGCAGTCGCCGGGTCTGGACGTTGACCTTGTCCAGCGCCAGGTCTTCGTCCACGTCGACGGGGATGGCTTCACCGCCGGACTCATCCGGCGTCGTGCCGTCGGCCAGCGCCTGGGCTTCGGCTTCACGCTTTTGTTCGAGACGGCGAAGCGCCAGCCGGCGTTCGCCCAGGGAAAACCACCGGGCGAGCAGGCCATGGAGCACCGCTACGGCGATGAACACGCCGACGCTGGCGAACTGGGCGTCGAGCACGATCGCGGTGGAATAGACATAACCCTGCGTGGCCAGCGCGGCGGAGGCCAGCAGACCGGCCGGCAGCAGCACCCGCAGCAGGCGGCGCAGCGTGGACGGTTCGACATTGGCGCCCCGCGCGTGCATGAGCCGGTCGGGGGCGAGCAGCCAGGCCAGCGCGGCCGCGGCGAACGCACCCGCCAGCACCACCGCCAGTCGCGCCGACACGTCGATGGCCGGGTCCTGGTTGCGGATGAAAGCCAGGGCGACCATGAAATACAGCGGCAGCAGCACCGCCTTGAGCGCCGGCAGCCAGGCCTGCAGGGCCTCGCGGCGCTGGCGCGTCCAGCGGAAGTGCGCGTGCGCCAGTCCACGTTCGCGCACCAGCCACCCCAGGAAGGACAGCGTAAGCGCCGGCAGGGCCAGCGCCTGCAACGCCTGGCCCAGCGAGTCGCTGTACTTGCCGCGGGTGCCGACACCCTGCAGCAGGTCGCCGGCCAGCCAGAGCGCGGCCGCCAACGGCAGCGCCGCGACGAAGGTCCAGGCCAGGCTGACGACCGTGCGCCGGTAGCGGTCCTGGCGTACGTCGCGCAGCCCCTGGCCCAGGGCTTCGATGCGGGCGCGCGCGCGGCGCTTGAGCAACACCAGCAGCACCAGCACCAGCGCGGACAGCCCGAACACGACCGGGCGCTCGGCCAGGGACCGCATCATCAGCCGGGCGCTGGTGGCGAACCGTTCGGGCTTGGCCAGGTCAAGCGCGGCTTCCGGCCAGCGCCCGAACCAGGCCAGGTCCACCGGCGCGTGGCTGCGGATCCACAGCAGGTGGCGGTCGAGCATCTGGCGAAGTTCACCGGTGGTCTGCAGGCGGGCATGCAGCACGCGTTCGGTCTGTTCGAGCGTGGCGACCTGGCGCCAAAGCATGGGCTCGAGGCGCGCGGCAAGGTCCTGGCGGGATTCGAGCCAGCCTTCGAGCGCATCGACGCCCTCGTCCGCCACCGGGTCCACGCCGTCGTCGTCCTGGCCCGCCGCGGTCTCGCGCAGCTCCTTGGCCCGGGCCGCGACGTCGTCCAGGGGACGCTGGTTCTCTTCCAGCGAGATCAGGCGCAGGCGGGTGTCGGCCAGGGCCTGGCGCGCGTCGGCGAGCCGGTTCTCGAGCACGTCGGCAAACTCAAGATGGCGCACGACGGCCCAGAGCCAGATGCCGACCTGTTCGCTGCTGCCGCCGAGCTCCAGCCGGGTGCGGCTGTCGCGCAGGGCGGCGCGGTCGGCGGCCAGGTCCTGTTCGGCGGCGGCCAGGCGCCGGCGGTAGTCGGCCAGTTGTTCATTGGCCGCCAGCAGGTCGCCGGCAAGCGCCAGGTTGGCGGCGGCGGCTTCGGCCAGCACCGGGTCGCCGGCGGGCAGGGCCCTGGCCCGGGTGTCGACGTCTTCCACCAGGCCCTGCAGGGCGGCGCGGGACTGGTCGCGGATGCGCTGCTGCAGCCAAAGCAGGCGTGGCTCGTGCTGGGCCAGGCGCTGGCGCAGGACGCGCAGCTCCAGTTCCTGCGCGCGCTGGCGGACCGATGCCGAGGATTCCCGGGCCTGGCGCAGGGCCAGCTCGGCCTCCACCCGCCCGAGCTCCGCGGCCTGGCGCAGGCGACGGGACTCGGTGACGGCGGAGGCTTCGCCCTCGCTGGCTTCGACCGGCCTGGCCAGCTCTTCGCGGCGGCGCTGGAGTTCTTCCTGGCTGGCGCGGGTGCCGGCATCGGCGGCCAGGGCGCCAGCCAGGTCGCCGGTCAGCAGGGCGATGCGTTCGCTCAGGGCCTCGGCTTCCCGTCGTTCGCGCTCGAGCAGGCCCTCGAGCACTTCGATGTCGGCCTTGGCCGGCAGGCGCTCGCGCCAGGCCGCCACGGCCTGGCGGGGTGATGCCTGCAGCTGGCGCTCGAACTGGCGGGCACGCTCGGGTGCGGCGGCCGTTTCGGCGTCCAGCGTCGCCAGTTCCTGGCGCAGCCGCGCGGTTTCTTCGCCGGCCTGCGCGGCGGCGTCGAGATTGTCGGTGGCCGCCTGGCGCTGGGGATCGGCCAGGGTCGTCAAGGCCGAGCGCAGCGTTTCCACCGGGCCCGTGGTCGTCGTCGCCCTGGCCGGCAGCGAGGGGATGGCCAGGCCCAGGAACAGGCAGGCGCAGAGCAGGGGAAAGGGAGGGCGCATCGGCCAAGGCTATGCCCCGGCGGCCCGCCACCGCAATTGACCCGCGCGCCGGCGGGCTCTGCCAAACTCACGGCATGCCCGAATTGCCTGAAGTCGAGACCACCCGGCGCGGCCTTGCCCCGCACCTGGAAGGCCGGCGCATTACCGGCGTGGTGCTGCGGCGGCCCGACCTGCGCTGGCCGATCCCGCCGGACGTGGCGCGCGAGTTGCCCGGCCAGCGGGTGCTGGGCGTGCGTCGGCGCGCGAAATACCTGTTGCTCGACACCGCGCCCGGCAGCGCCCTGCTGCACCTTGGCATGTCGGGCATGCTTCGGGTGCTGCCTGCCGACACCCCGGTGGCGGCGCACGACCACGTCGACCTGGCCCTGGATTCGGGCCGGGTGCTGCGTTTCACCGATCCCCGGCGCTTTGGCTGCCTGCTCTGGCAGCCCGCCGGCGAAACCCACGACCTGCTCGCCCACCTGGGCCCCGAGCCGCTGTCGGACGACTTCGAGGTGACCGCGTTCGCGGCGGCACTCGCCCGGACGTCCTCACCTATCAAGGCGAAGCTGCTGGATCAGCGACTGGTCGCCGGGGTGGGCAACATCTACGCGGACGAGGCGCTGTGGCGGGCCCGGATCCACCCGGCGTCACGTCGCGTGGGGACCACGAGGGCCCAGGCCCTGCACACGGCCATCCGGGAGGTGCTGGCGTCC
>CAZXTV010000159.1:0-4848 GCA_964643705.1 uncultured Arenimonas sp.
TGACCACCGCCTGCGCCGGGCAGGGCAGGTCGCGGGGCAGGCGGTTGCCGTCGACCAGCGCGTGCATCGGCGCCGGGCGAAGCGCGCGCAGGGCCCGCGACATGCCGGCCATGGTGGCGTGCAGGATGTTGAGACGGTCGATTTCCGCGGGCCAAACCCATTCGACGTGCCAGGCCTGGGCCTGGGCCTGGATAAGCGGTGCCAGCGCTTCGCGGCGCGCCTGCGAAAGCGCCTTGGAGTCGCCCAGCCCGGCCACGGGGCGCGCCGGGTCGAGGATCACCGCGGCTACCGCCACCGGCCCGGCCAGCGGGCCGCGGCCGGCCTCGTCGACGCCGGCAACCAGCAAGAGTTTCATTTCCCCGCCAGCAGCCCGGCGATGGCGTCCGCGGCGGCTGCGTCGGCGTCGCCGCGCAGCTTGGCGTGGATGTGTTCGTAACGCGGCAGCAGCGCGGCCCGGGCGTCCGGGTCGCGGAACCACAGCATCAGGGCGTCGCTTAGGTTCGCCGGCGTGCAGTCATGCTGCATCAGCTCGGGAACGATCGGTTCATTGGCCAGCACGTTGGGCAGGCTGTAGCTGCTGACGCGCATCAGGCCCAGGGCCATCACCAGGCGGTAGGTCAGCGCCGAGATGCGGTAGCCCACGACCATGGGGCGCTTGGCCAGCATGGCTTCCAGCGCCGCCGTGCCCGAGGCCAGCAGCACCACGTCGGCGGCCACCATCACATCGTGGGCCTGGCCGTCGTACAGCGCCACGTTGGCCAGCTGCGATTTCGCCAGGCCCCGTTCGATGGCGGTGCGGCAGGCCGGGTCGGCGGCCGGCACGGCAACGGCCAGGTCGGGCAGCTGCAGGGTCACCATTCCGGCGGCATCGATGAACGTGGGCCACAGGCGCTGGATTTCGGCCTGGCGACTGCCGGGCAACACCGCAAGCACCGGGATGTCCTGGGGCAGGCCCAGGCGTTCGCGCGCGGCGGCGCGGTCGGGCACGGCGTCGAACGCCTCGGCCAGCGGGTGGCCGACGAAGCGGGCATCGATGCCGTGGCGCTGGTAGATCGGCGGTTCCATCGGGAACAGGCACAGCACGAGGTCGGCGCTGCGGCCGATCTTGGCTGCGCGTCCTTCGCGCCAGGCCCAGACCGAGGGGCTGACGTAGTGCACCGTGCGGATGCCGGCCTGCTTGAGCTTGCGCTCCAGGCCGAGGTTGAAGTCGGGCGCGTCGATGCCGATGAAAACGTCGGGCTGCCATTCCAGCAGGCGGCGGCGGAGCCGGGTGCGCAGTCCAAGCAGGCGCGGCAGGTGGCGCAGTACTTCCGCCAGGCCCATCACCGCCAGCTCGTTGCTTTCATGCCAGGCCTGGAAGCCTTCGGACACCATGCGCGGCCCGCCGATGCCGGCGAACTCCGCATCGGGGAATCGATTCCTGAGCGCGCGCACCAGGCCGGCGCCGAGCAGGTCGCCGGAGGCTTCGCCGGCCACCAGCGCGATCCGCAGCCGCCGCGGCTGGTCGCCGCCCATGCCGGCCTCAGCGCAGCAGGCCGCGCCCGCTGTGCTCGATGAAGTCGAGCATCAGCTGCACGTCCTGCGAATCGGCGGCGCCGGCGGCCAGCTGCCCGCGCACTTCGGCCAGTGGCTTGCCGGAAAGATAGAGCGCCCGGTAGGCGCGTTTGATCGCGGCGATGCGGTCGGCGTCGAAGCCGCGGCGCTTGAGTCCTTCGGCATTGATGCCGCGCGGCGCGGCGTACTTGTCGGCGACCATCACGAAGGGTGGCACGTCGGCGTTCACCAGGCTGCCCATGCCGATGAAGGCGTGGGCGCCGATCTTGCAGAACTGGTGGATGCCCGCGAAGCCGCCCAGGATCGCCCAGTCACCGAGTTCGGCGTGTCCGGCCAGGGTGGCGTTGTTGGCCAGGATGCAGTGGTCGCCGACGATGCAGTCGTGGGCGATGTGCACGTAGGCCATGATCCAGTTGTGGTTGCCGATGCGGGTGACGCCGCCGCCATCGGCCGTGCCGCGGCTGATCGTGGTGAATTCGAAGAGGGTGTTGCCGTCGCCGACCACCAGTTCGGTGCGTTCGCCCCCGAACTTCTTGTCCTGCGGATCGTTGCCGACCGTGGCATGGGCATGGATGACGTTGTCGCGGCCGATGCGGGTGGGCCCGCTGACCACCGCGTGCGGGCCGATCCGGCAGCCGTCGCCGATTTCCACTTCGGCGCCAATGATCGCGTAGGGGCCGACCTCGACCCGCTCGCCGATCCGCGCCGTGGCGTCGATCAGGGCAGTCGGGTGGATCATCCTATTCCTTGCCCTCGGCGCAAAGGATTTCCGCGCTGGCCACGACCTTGCCTTCCACGCGGGCCGAACATTCGTAAAGGGCCATGTTGCGGATGTTGCGCTTGAGCACCACCTCGATGTCAAGCTGGTCGCCCGGCACCACCATGCGGTTGAAGCGGGCGTTGTCGACCTTGACCAGGTAGAAGAGCTTGCCTTCGCCGGTTGCGTCGCGGGGCAGCGACAGTTGGGTCAGCAGGCCGCCGGCCTGGGCCATGGCCTCGATCACCAGCACGCCGGGCATCACCGGGCGGCCGGGGAAATGCCCCTGGAAATAGGGTTCGTTGTAGGTGACGTTCTTGATGGCGCGGATGCGCTTGTGCGCATCGAGCTCGACCACGCGGTCGATCAGCAGGAAAGGGTAGCGGTGGGGCAGAAGGTCCAGGATGCAGGCGACATCCACGGGCAGCTTGATGGCGTCTTGGCTCATCCTGGGGTTCAATCCTTGGGCGGGGCGCCCATTCTACGCGCCAGCGCGTCCAATTGCCGGAACCGGGCGGCATTGCGGCGAAAACGCCGGGCCTCCTGCGCCGCCATGGCCGAGGCATATTCGCCCGGCTCGCTGATCGAGGCGGTGACCAGGCTCATCGCGGTGATGGTGACCCGGTCGCAGACCGTCAGGTGCCCGGCGATGCCGGCGCCGCCGCCCACCAGGCAGTAGCGGCCGATCCGCGCGGACCCGGCGACTGCCACGCAGCCGGCCATGGCGGTGTGGGCGCCGATGTGCACGTTGTGGCCGACCTGCACCAGGTTGTCCAGGCGCACGTCCTGCTCGAGCACGGTGTCGTCCAGGGCGCCGCGGTCGATGCAGGTGTTGGCGCCGATCTCGCAGTCATCGCCGATCTGCACGCCGCCCAGCTGCGGTACTTTCAGCCACTGGCCGGCGTCCATCGCCAGGCCGAAGCCTTCCGCGCCGATGACGGCCCCGGGGTGGACCCGCACCCGCGCGCCCAGCCGCACCCGCGTGACCAGCGTGACCCGCGCGAGCAGTTCGCAGCCGGGGCCGACCACGCAGTCGTCGCCGATGATGCAGCCCGGTCCGACGACGGCGCCCGCGCCGATCCGGCAGCGCGCGCCGATGCTGGTGAACGGACCGATACGCGCGCCGGGATCGACCAGCGCGTCGTCCGCGACCACCGCCGAGGCATGGATGCCCGGCGGCGAGGCCGGCGCGTGTTCGAAAAGCGCGGCGATGCGCGCAAAGGCTGCGTAAGGTGAAGCCGCGACCAGGCAGGGCACCGGGCAGTCCGCCGCGTCGGCCTCGGCCAGCACCACCGCCGAGGCGCCGGTGCTTGCCAGCGCCTGCCGGTAGCGCGGGTTGGCCAGGAAGGCCAGCTGGCCTTCGCCGGCGCCGCCCAGCGTCGCCACGCCGCTTATGCGGACCCCGCCATCGCCGCGCAGGGCCAGCTTGAAGCGCGCGGCGAGCTCGGCCAGCGTCGGCGACGGGGCCGGCATCGCCCCGGCCTTAGAAGCTGCCGCCGAAGGTGAACTGCAGGCGTTCGATCTGGTCGGAACGCTCACGCTGGATCGGCAGCGCGTAGCTGATCTGGATCGGACCCATCGGCGACTCCCACTGCAGCGCCACGCCGGTCGAGATGCGAAGCGTCTTGGCTTCCCAGTCGTCGAAGCCGTTGTAGACGTTGCCGTAGTCGATGAAGGCCGACAGGCGGGTGCCGCGGCTGTCGAACAGGGTGGGGAAGTAGAACTCGATCGTGCCCGCGGTCTTGAGCGAACCACCGATCGGCTGGCGGAAGCCGTCGCTGGTGAACTGGTAGGTCGGGCCGACCGTGTTCACTTCGAAGCCGCGGATCGAGCTCGGGCCGCCGGCGTAATAATTGCGGAAGAACGGCAGGCCGCAATTGGTGGTGGTGGTGATGATGTCGCCTTCGTTGTCGAAGCTCGGGCACAGCGCGTCGGCGGTGTCGCCGTAGCTGTCGCCATAACCGAGCTCGACGCCGAACTTCATCACCAGCCAGTTGGCCAGCGGGATGTAGTGCTCGAAGTTGTAGCCGAGCTTGTAGTACTCGAGGTCGCTGCCCGGCAGGACGAATTCGGCGTTGACGCGGTGGTAGGTGCCGCGGGTCGGCAGCAGGTAGTCGTTGCGCGAATCGCGCACCCAGCCGGTCTGCAGGCGCCAGGCGTTGACGTTCCACTTGCGCGAGCCGCCGGACTGCAGCGGGTCGGTGGTGGTCGGGTCGTCGTCGTCGTTGTCGGGCGGCGTATCGGGATTCTGGTCGTTGTCGATGTGGAACTGCGGGAAACGCTGGCGGTCGCCCAGGGTGCTGACCAGGTACTGGATCAGCGGCTCGGGCGTGAAGCCGTCCTGGGTGGTCAGCGAGTTGCGGTCGATGCCCACCGAGAACTGGATGGAATCGGTTTCGGTCAGCGGCAGGCCGACCAGCACCTCGCCGGAGGACACGGCGTTGTTGTACTGGGCCAGGTTGGCGTCCTGGCGCGAGTAGCTGTAGTCGCTGTGGCTGAGGTTGTCGCCGACGCTGACACCGCTGTCGGTGAAGTAG
>CAZXTV010000160.1:0-4834 GCA_964643705.1 uncultured Arenimonas sp.
CTGGCGGCGCTGGCGCTGGCGATCCAGCGCGGCGGCCGCTGCGACGACCCGGCGACGCTGCGCCTGTGCGCGGTGCTGGCGGGCCTGATGCTTGGCGCCAAGGCCAGCCACGCCTTGCTGCTGCTGCCGCTGTTCATCTGGCTGATGGTGCGCTGGCGCGGGCGGCCGCCGCTGCGTTCGCTGCCGGTGCCTGCCTCGCTGTTCCTGTTCGTCGCGGGCTCCAGCTATGCCTACGCCTGGGCATTGACCGGCAACCCGGTGCTGCCGCTGTTCAACCACGTGTTCGCCTCGCCGTGGTTCAACCGCGAGGCCTTCGTGGATCCACTCTGGCAAACCGGTTGGGATGCGTGGCTGCCCTGGCGCGTGGTCGTCGACACGCCCCGCTATTACGAGGCGGTGCCGGGCGCCGCCGGCGTGGTCGCGCTCGCCCTGCTGGGCGGCCTCACGGGACTGGCCGATCGCCGCGTGCGCCCGCTGCTGCTGGCCGGGCTGGGCGGCGCGCTGCTGATGTTCTGGCAGGTGCAGTACCTGCGCTACGTTCACCCGGCGCTGGCGCTGCTGATCCCGGCGCTGGTCGCGGCGCTGGTGCCCGCGCCCTCGCGCTGGAAGGAAGCGGCGCTGGCCGCGCTGGTGGCGGTGCAGCTGCTGCTGGCGCCCACCGCGAACTGGATGCACCTCTGGGGCGCGGTGCGTTTCCACGTCGGCAAGGGGGCCGACGAGGTGCTGCTGCGCTTCGTGCCCGAACGCCTGCTGGCGCGCTACGTGCGTGACCTCGCGCTGCCGGGTGACCGCGTGCTCTACGCCGACCGCGAACACACCTATCCCGCCGAACTGCCGGGTCGCGCCTTCGGGCACAACTGGTACAACCCGCGGCTGTCTGGTGGACGCGGGCGATGGCGGCGACTGGGCCCGGCTGGTCGATGCCGGCGGTGCCAACCTGCTCGTCGCGCGCGACGCCGACGCCGATCCGGCGCTGTCGGCCTTCCTTGTTCAACGACAGGCCTCGGTGCTGGCCGAAGCTGGCCCGGCCCGGCTTTACCGCCTGGCGCCGGACTGGATGCCGATGCTGCCGGCGGACGGCGCACCGGACCGCGGGCATCGCGCCGTGCCCATGGGCGACACCGATCTCCTGGGCGAAGCCGAGCTGGTGTTCGGCTGCGCGAAGCCAGGGAGAACCGTCGTCGTCGAATGGCTCCTGTCCCGCGCCGACGCGAACGCGATCAACTACACCGATCGGGTCGACTGCAGGCCGGACGGCCAAGGAATCAGCGCGGTGCGCCTGGCGCTGCCCGGCACGGCGGGGCAACGCGCGCTGGCGGTGTCGGCCCGGCCGGCCGACCCTGCGGACGGCCAGGATCTGTCCGGCGAAAAGGCGCGGGTGGCCTGGCGGCAGGACCTGCTGGTCGATGCCGCGCTCTATCGCCGGACCTGGGTCTGGGCCTGCGGTCGCAAAGGCTGCTCGCGCGACGACGCCTGGATCGTGCCGGCGCGCTGAGACCGGGCCGTCAGGCCGACAGCCGCTGCGCGCCGGACCAGGACTGCCCGGGCGCGAGCACGACCGGATGCAGCACGTTGGCCGCCTCGACGCAGACGAAGTGCGCGTGCTGGCCGTCGCCAAGATCCGGCAATGCGGCGGCCAGCGCCGGGCCCGGATTCCAGACCACGACGTCGCGGAATCCGTCGGCGGCGATGCGCAGCCGGTGGCCGTCGGAAACAAGCGTCAACTCGTCGCCCACTTCCGGATAGACGCGGTCCAGTTCCTCGCCGAACGCGACCGCCTCGTCGTGCTGCACGCGCCAGCGCCCCCCGTCGGCCGCATCCTCGTAAGGCCGCCCTGCCAGCCCCAGCAGGCAGGCGTTGGACAGGTTGGCGGCGAAGTAGCTGTGCAGCGCGGCGGTGAAAGAGAACGGCGCCGACCCGGTGTTGCGAACCTGCAAGCGCAATTCGAGCTCGGTCGCGCCAAGCGTGATTTCCAATGTGGCCGCGAAATCATGCGGCCACTGCCTGCGTGTTTGCGCGCACGATTCCAGCCCCAGCGACAGGCGGCTGCGGCCATCCGGCAGGGCCACGACCGGGTGGGCGGTCCAGGGCAGGCCGCGGGCGAAACCGTGCTTTTGCAGGGCACCGCGTCCCGAGAACTGCGGGAACACCACGGGCACGCCGCCCCGGATCGCCTGGCCGGGCGCGAACACCGCATTCGGACTGAGAAAAAGCCGCTCCCGCCCGGTCGAATCGCACCAGGACACGACCTGGGCGCCCTGGGCACTGACGTGCACGCAGCTGCCCTTCGGGCCGTCCAAACGCATGGGACGCATCGGCGCGGAACTCCTGTCATCGGGCAAGGCGGGAATTATATCGACCTCGCCTTCCGAGCCACGCGCAACACCCGGGAACGACCCGGGGTCAGTCAGGCAAGGCCACCACCGGCCCCGTTATAATCGAATGCCCCCGACTTCCGGCTGCCCCTGTTGACCCGACTTCCTTGCTTCAAGGCCTATGACATCCGCGGCCGCGTGCCCGACCAGCTCGACGAGACCCTGGCCGGCCGCATCGGCGCCGCCATGGCCGACGTCCTGGGGCCGGGCCCGGTGGTGCTGGGCCACGATATCCGGCTGAGCAGCCCGGGCCTGCAGGACGCGGTGTCGCTGGGCCTGCGCAGCCGCGGCCGCGAGATCGTCGACATCGGCCTGTGCGGCACCGAAGAGGTCTATTTCCAGACCTTCCACCGCGGCGCCGCCGGCGGCGTGATGGTCACGGCCCGCCACAACCCGATCGACAACAACGGCATGAAGCTGGTGCGGGAGCAGTCGCGCCCGATCAGCGGCGACACCGGCCTGTTCGCGATCCATGACGCCGCCGTGGCGATGACGGGCACGCTGGCCGCGCCCTGCGCGGACGTGCGCGTCGACCCCGACAAGGGCGACTACATCTCGCACCTGCTGGGCTATGTCGACCGCGCCGCGCTCAGGCCGCTCAAGATCGTCGTCAACGCCGGCAACGGCGGCGCCGGCCTGGTCATCGACCAGCTGGCGCCGCACCTGCCCTTCGAATTCGTGCGCATACACCACGAACCCGACGGGACCTTCCCGCACGGCATCCCCAACCCGCTGCTGCCCGAGTGCCGCGAGGCCACGGCCGCTGCCGTCCGCGCCAGCGGCGCCGACTTCGGCGTGGCCTGGGACGGCGACTTCGACCGCTGCTTCTTCTTCGACGCCGACGGCCGCTTCATCGAGGGCTACTACCTGGTGGGGCTGCTGGCCAAGGCCGCGCTCGCCAAACGCCCGGGCGGCAAGGTCATCCACGACCCGCGCCTGGTCTGGAACACGATCGAGATGGTCCGCGCCGCCGGCGGCATGCCCGTGCTGAGCAAGACCGGCCACGCCTTCATCAAGGAGCGCATGCGCGCCGAGGGCGCGATCTACGGCGGCGAGATGAGCGCGCACCACTACTTCCAGGATTTCGCCTACTGCGATTCGGGCATGATCCCGTGGCTGCTGATCGCCGGCCTGGTGTCGGCCAGCGGGCAGTCGCTGGCCGAACTGGTGGAGGACCGCATGGCGGCCTTCCCGTGCAGCGGCGAGATCAACTTCAAGGTCGCCGACGCCGACGCCGCGATCGCGCGGGTGCTGGCGAAGTTCGACCCGATGGCGCCGGCCTACGACCACACCGACGGCCTGAGCGCCGACTTCGGCGACTGGCGCTTCAACCTGCGCAGCTCCAACACCGAGCCGCTGCTGCGGCTGAACGTGGAGTCGCGCGGCAACCCCCGCCTGATGCACGATCGCACCCAGGAAATAGCGGCGCTGATCAGCGCCTGACCTAAGCCAGGACATCCCAGACATGACCGACATCCTTCCCGTCATCCTCTCCGGCGGCTCCGGCACCCGGCTCTGGCCGCTGTCGCGCGAGGCCTACCCGAAGCAGTTCCTGCCCCTGGTCGGCGAGGACACCATGCTGCAGGCCACCTGGCGTCGCGTGGCCGACCTGGCCGGCCACGCACCGATGGTGGTGGCCAATGCCGAGCACCGGTTCATGGTCGCCGAGCAGCTGCGCGAAGCCGGCGCCGAGGGCGCCACCGTGATCCTGGAGCCGATGGGCCGCAACACCGCCCCCGCGATCGCCGTGGCCGCGCTCGAGGCGATGGCCGAGGGCGAGGACGCCCTGCTGCTGGTGCTGCCGTCGGACCACGTGATCGTCGACGTCGCGGCCTTCCACGCCGCGGTGCAGCTGGCGCGCGCCCAGGCCGACGCCGGCAAGCTGGTCACCTTCGGCATCCAGCCCACCGGCCCGGAAACCGGCTACGGCTACATCAAGGCCACCGGCGAGGGCGTCCGCGCCGTCGAGAAGTTCGTCGAGAAGCCCGACCGCGCCACCGCCGAAGCCTACGTCGCGTCCGGCCAGTACTACTGGAACAGCGGCATGTTCCTGTTCCGCGCCTCGCGCTACCTGGCCGAGCTGGGCCGGCTCAAGCCCGACATCCTCGCCGCCTGCCGCGAGACGCTGGCCCGGTCCAAGCGCGACGAGGATTTCATCCGTCTCGACGGCGAAGCCTTCGCCACCTGTCCGTCCGACTCGATCGACTACGCAGTGATGGAAAAGACCGCCGACGCCGCCCTGGTGCCGCTGGACTCGGGCTGGAGCGACGTCGGCTCCTGGGCCGCGCTCTGGGAAGTCTCGCCGCAGGACGCCGACGGCAACGCGTGGCATGGCGACGTGGTCTCGATCGGCTGCCGCAATTCCTACGCGCACGGCGAGCGCCTGATCGCGATGGTCGGCCTCGAGGACATCGTGGTGGTGGACACCGACGACGCGCTGCTGGTCGGCCACCGCGACC
>CAZXTV010000161.1:0-4832 GCA_964643705.1 uncultured Arenimonas sp.
CAGTTCGGGGTTGAAGCGGTGCAGGGACTCAAGCACGTCCAGCGCGTCGAGCACCACGTCGGTCTGCATCCCGGCATTGCGCAGGATGCTTTCGGCAAACAGCGCCTGGCTGCGGTCGTCTTCGACGATCAGCACGCGGAAGGGCTGGCCGCCGCCCGGGCTGACCAGCTGGCCCAGTCGTTTCAGGACTTCGGCGGCGTTGGGTTCGACCAGCAGCAGGTCGACGCCGGCGCGCTTGGCGTTCAGGCGCAGGGTGATGTCGTCGGCGGCGCTCAGGGCCACCAGCTGGATCGGCTGGCTGCTCAGCTCGCGGGCGGCGCGCACGGTGGCGCCGATTTCGTCGAGCTGGTCGCTGAAGCCGGCGTCCACCAGGGCCAGGCGCGCGGGCAGGGCGCCCAGCAGTTCGCTCAGTTCCTCGGGGCTTTCCAGCAATTCCACTTCGTAGCCGGCGGCTTCCATGCGCTGGTCGAGTTCCAGCGACAGCGGGCCGTGTTCGGTGAGGTGGTAAACGCGGACGCCGGTGACGTCGGGGGTGGCGTCGGGCATCGCAGGCACCTGGGGTCGGGGCGCGGGCGCCGGCTTGGGAGCCGGGGCGGGCGCGACGACGGCTGCTGGCGCGGGCGCAGGCTTCGGGGCCGGGGCGGGCGGCGCAGGCGCTGGCGCCTGCTCTTCGCCCACGGCCGTGGCGGTCGCGTCCGGTGCGTCCTCGCCCCAGCGGCGCCAGTAGTTGGCGGGCGGGGTTTCGGCACGGCCACTTTGCTGGACCACGCGCTGCGGGGTGCTGACGTCGGCGCCGGCCTCGGCGCCCATGGGCACCGACTGGCCGATGTTTTCGACCAGGTGCCAGAGGCGGTCACCGGTCTCCGTGTCGGGCAGGGTCTGCTGCTGCAGGGTGTCGTGCAGCAGCTCGTGCAGTTCCAGGAAATGCCGGCCCGCTTCGTCCAGGCCGTGCTGGCGGCAGGCATGGCCCAGGCTCAGCGCGTCTTCGTTGAGCAGCGCCAGGGCGTTGATGTCCCAGCCGTCCTGCAGGAAGTGGTGCAGGCGACGGCCGATCTTCTCCACGCGCCGCGGGAGGTGGCGCAGGAAGGCGGGTCGGTGTGCGGCGAGTCGTGACTCGTCGTGCGGATTCATCGCGTGGCCCCTGGTTGGCCTTGGATTATGCCCTTGATGGCTAACGGCCGGCAGCCGCCCTGGCGGACAGGCGCCAGACGCTTCGCGCCACCCAGGCCACGAACAGCGCGCCGGCAAGCAGCACGCCCAGCAGCAGCGCCAGCGCCGCCCAGGGGTAGATGAAGACCAGCGACATCGCCCCCAGGGCCGCGGTGTCCTCGCCGGCGGACGCGGCCCAATTTGAAACCGGCTCGGGTGAGGTATTGATGAGGGCGCGGGTGCCGGACTTGAGCAGGTGCGTGCCCAGCGCCGCGCCGCCGCCCAGGGCCAGGGCGCTGCCGGCCAACTGGCCGTCGTCGGACAATGCGGCCGCCGCCAGGAATGCGCCGGCCGGAATGCGGGCCAGGGTTTGCAGCAGGTCCCAGCCCGAGTCCACGCCGGGGATCTTGTCGGCGGTGAATTCCACCACCGCCAGCGCGCCGGCCGTGCCCAGTACCCAGGGCGAACTGGTGACTTCCAGGGCGCTGGGCAGGTCCACCCAGCCCATCAGTCCGGCCAGGCCGACGCCGAAAACGGTGAAATAGGCGCGCACGCCGGCAAGGCAAGCCAGCGCCAAACCCAGTGCGCAGATATGCGCTTCGGTCATGTCGGCCCCCGGAACGTGACGTGGTTCACAGTATAGTGGCCCTCCGCCTTGACGCTGGCGGGGAGCACCCGCTTAAGTTGGCCGGTTCCGCGTCCCGGCGCGACCCCCTAAGGTCATGAATACCCCCGCCCCCGAAAAACACCGCTTCGTCATCGTCCCGCACCGCCCCTACGTCCGGGTGTTGCTGGTGATCGGCCTGGCGCTCTGGCTGGCAAGCCTGGCAGGCACCTGGATGCTGGCCTACGAACGCGCCGCGCCCGGCAGCGTCCAGCTGCGCCAGGAGCTGGCGCTGGCCAGTGAACGCGCGAGCCGGTCCGAGGACGTGGCCCGGCAGCTGCGCCAGAACGTCGCCACCTTGCGTCGCAGCGACCAGATCAGCCGCGCCGCCAACACCGAACTGCAGGCCACCCTGGCCGAGCGCGAAGAAGAGGTTTCGGCCCTGCGCGCCGACGTGGCCTTCTACGAACGCCTGGTCGGCGCCACCGGCCAGCGCCGCGGCCTGGCCGTGCACGAGGCCGTGTTCGCCCAGGAATCGGGCGGCACCTGGCGCTACACCGTGACCCTGACCCAGAACCTCAACCGCGGCGCCATCAGCAAGGGCGAAGCGCGGCTGTCGGTCGAAGGCGTCCGCGACGACCGCCTGGTCAACCTGGGCTGGTCCGAACTCCTCCAGAAGCCGGATGCCACCGGACAGCCGTTCTCGTTCCGCTATTTCCAGCAGCTCGAAGGCAGCGTGATGCTGCCCGTGGGCTTTACCCCCCAACGCGTCCGCGTGCAGTTGCGCTCGGACGGCAGTACCGTGGAACAGGCCTTCCCCTGGGAAGCGCGTGAGCCGCGAGGAGAATAAACATGTTCGGCAGCGACAAAAAATCCCCCCGCCACGGCAATGCCGTGGAAACCCTGGTCGGTCCGCGCGCGGTGATCCGCGGCGACATCAACTTTTCCGGCGGCCTGTACGTCGAAGGCACCATCTACGGCAAGGTCACCGCCGACGACGGCTCGGCCGCGGTGCTGACGCTGGCCGAAGACGGCCGCATCGAAGGCGAAGTGCGCGCCCCGGTGGAAGTGATCAGCGGCACAATGACCGGCGACGTGCACGCCGGCGAACGCATCGAACTGGCCGCCAACGCCCGCGTCCAGGGCAACATCCACTACAAGGTCGTCGAAATGGCCGCAGGCGCCATGATCACCGGCCGCCTGATCCACGCCGAGGCCCCGCTGGCCCAGCTGACCGGCCCGACCGGTGAATCGTCGCCGGCGGCGGTGCCCCTGCGCGGCAAGACCAGCAAGGCCGAGGCCCAGGAAGCTTGAAAGCGGGGCCCGCAGGCCCCATCTTGCCGCCATGGAAATGCATCCCAGCTACCAGCAGCTCGACGCCCCGCTCGAGTTCACGTCCGCCGCGGCCGCCAAGGTCGCGTCCCTGATCGCCGAGGAAGGCAATCCGGGCCTGAAGCTGCGGGTGTTCATCAGCGGCGGCGGCTGTTCGGGGTTCCAGTACGGTTTCGAGTTCGACGAACAGCAGGCCGAAGACGACCTGGCCCTGCAGCGTGACGGCGTCACCCTGTTGGTCGATCCGCTGAGCCTGCAGTACCTGATGGGCGCGGAAGTGGATTACCGCGAAAGCCTGCAGGGCGCGCAGTTCGTCATCCGCAACCCCAACGCCAAGACCACCTGCGGCTGCGGCAGCAGTTTTTCGGCCTGACCCGCCGATGAGCGCCGTGCCTCCCGGTTTCGCCTTCCGCGGCCCGGGCCTGGACCGCGCCGAGCTGCTGCGCGAAAACCCCGAAGAACTCAACGCACGCTGGCACACGGCCCGGGTGCTGGTGGTCGATTCCGAGGGCCAGGCCCGCTTCCACCGCCCGTCCAAGGAAACCGCACCGGCCACCGGCGCCGAAGCCTCGCCCGGCGACGTCGTCTGCATCGGCGGCCGCCTGGCCCCGGAAAGGCCCGCCACGGCCAGCCTGCTCGGCATGGACGGCGACACCGCCTGGTTCGTGCTGCCGCATGAGTCCCTGGACCAGGCCCTGCCCGGCCGCCTGGGCGTGCGCGAAGCGGCGGCCACCTGGCCGGCGCTGCCGGCCTCGGCCCTGGCCCAGGCCCGCGCGCTGGTGCACTGGCAGCAGCGCAACCGCCACTGCGGCGCCTGCGGCGGGGCGGTTGTGGTGGGCAAGGCCGGCTACGGCGCCCGCTGCCCGGACTGCAGCCTGGAACACTACCCGCGCACCGACCCGGCCATCATCGTCGCCGTCAGCGACGGCCCGCGCCTGCTGCTGGGCCGCCAGGCCAGCTGGCCACCGGGGCGCTGGTCGGTGCTGGCGGGTTTTGTCGAGCCGGGTGAATCCCTGGAACAGGCCATCGCCCGCGAAGTGATGGAAGAAGCCGCGGTGCCGGTGCATTCAAGCTGCTATTCAGGGTCGCAGCCCTGGCCGTTCCCGGGCTCGCTGATGGTGGGTTTCCATGCCGTGGGCGAGCCGGTGGAACCGCAGGTCAGCGACGAACTCGAGCAGGTGCGCTGGTTCACCCGCGACGACATCCGGCGCGAGGTCGCCAGCGGCGAACTCAAGCTCTCGCCGCGGCTTTCCATCGCCCGCACCCTCATCGAGGAATGGCTGGCCCAACAGGGCTAGAATCCCCCCATGTCCGCCGCCCTGATCGCCGTCGTCGTCGCACTGCTGCTGGGGCATGTCTTCCCCTCGCTGCCGCTGCTGCGCCGCTACGACTGGTTCATTGGCTGGCTGCACTGGCTTGGCCGGCAGGCCGGAGGCGACTGGCCGAACAAGCTGGGCCTGCTGCTGGCCGTGGGCCTGCCCCTGCTGGTGGTCGGCGCCATCCAGTACTTCATCGACGACCTGTTCTACGGGCTGCCGGCCTTCGTGTTCGCGCTGCTGGCGGTGCTCTACACCTGGGGCCCGCGCGACCTGGACCTGGACGTCGAGGCCATCATCGAAGCGCGTACGCCCGAAGCCCGCTGCGAAGCCGCACGGTCGCTGTTCCACACCGGCGGCGAGCCGGTGTGCGAAGGACCGGCGCTGGTCGAGGCGGTGTTCCGCTGCGCGCTGTGGCGCTGGTTCGGCGT
>CAZXTV010000162.1:0-176 GCA_964643705.1 uncultured Arenimonas sp.
GTGGTGATGGTGCGGCCTTCGCCGGAGTTCTTCCTGCTGATGTTCGCGCTGTTCAAGGCCGGCGCGGTGCCGGTGCTGGTTGATCCCGGCATCGACAAGCGCGCACTCAAGCAGTGCCTGGACGAGGCGAAGCCCGAGGCCTTCATCGGCATCCCGCTGGCGCAGCTGGCGCGCTG
>CAZXTV010000162.1:186-4810 GCA_964643705.1 uncultured Arenimonas sp.
CGCGGTGCCGGTTGCCCCGAAATTAGCTGCCCTGCTGGTTGATCCGGGCATCGACAAACGCGCGCTCAGGCAGTGCCTGGGTGAAGCCGAGCCGCAGGCCTTCATCGGCATCCCGCTGGCCGTCATGGCGCGAAAGCTGTTGGGCTGGGCGCGCGGTGCCCGCACGGTGGTCACCGTTGGCCGGCGCTGGTTCTGGGGCGGGCCGACCCTGGCCGACGTCGAAGCCGCGGGCAGCGGGGCCGGGCCGCAGCTCGCCGACACCGCGGCCGACGATGTCGCCGCCATCCTGTTCACTTCCGGCTCCACCGGCGTGCCCAAGGGCGTGGTGTACCGGCACCGCCACTTCGTCGCCCAGGTCGAGCTGCTGCGCAATGCCTTTGGCATCACCCCCGGCGGCATTGACCTGCCCACCTTCCCGCCCTTCGCACTGTTCGACCCGGCCCTGGGCCTGGCCTCGGTGATCCCGGACATGGACCCGACCCGACCCGCCAAGGCTGATCCGCGCAAGCTGCACGCGGCGATCGAAAAGTTCGGCGTCGACCAGCTGTTCGGCTCACCGGCGCTGATGCGTGTGCTGGCCGAGCACGGCCACCCACTGCCGACGCTGCGCCGCGTCACTTCCGCCGGCGCACCGGTGCCTGCCGACGTGGTCGCGAAGATGCGCGACCTGCTGCCCGCCGAGGCCAGCTTCTGGACGCCCTATGGCGCCACCGAATGCCTGCCCGTCGCGGTGATCGAAGGCCGCGAGCTGCAGGCCACGCGCGAAGCCACCGAGCAGGGCGCCGGCACCTGCGTCGGCCTGCCGGTGCCGCCGAACCAGGTGCGCATCATCGCCATCACCGACCAGGCCATCCCCGACTGGTCGCAGGTGCAGGAGCTGGGCGCCGAGGCGATCGGCGAGATCACCGTCGCCGGCCCCACCGCCACCGACGAATACTTCCGCCGCCCCGACGCCACCGCCCTGGCCAAGATCCGCGAACGCCTGCCCGACGGCAGCGAACGCATCGTGCACCGCATGGGCGACCTGGGCCGTTTTGATGCCCAGGGGCGGCTGTGGTTCTGCGGCCGCAAGTCGCACCGCGTGCGCACGCCCGAAGGCAACCTCTACACCGAACAGGTTGAGCCGGTTTTCAACGTGCATCCCGAAGTCGCGCGCACCGCCCTGGTCGGCGTCGGCGAACCCGGCCGGCAGCAGGCCGTGCTTTGCGTGGAAATGGCGCCGCACCTGCCGCAGTACGAACACGAACGCGTGCTCGACGAACTGCGCCACATGGCCAACGGCTTCGTGCACACCGCGCGCATCCGGCATTTCCTGATCCACGACGGCTTCCCCGTGGATATCCGCCACAACGCCAAGATCGGCCGCGAAAAACTGGCGACCTGGGCGGCGAAGGAAATGAAGTGGCGGCGCTGAAGGTGCTGGTCACCGGCGGCGCTGGTTTCCTGGGCCAGGCCCTGTGCCGCGCGCTGCAGGCCCAGGGCCACGCGGTCACCAGCTTCCAGCGCAGCCACTCGACCGGACTCGAGGCCATGGGCGTGCGACAGGTGCGCGGCGACCTGGCCGACGCTGCGGCCGTGCATGCGGCGCTGGCCGGCCACGACGCGGTTTTCCACAACGCCGCCAAGGCCGGCGCCTGGGGCAGCCACGAAAGTTATTTCGCCGCCAACGTCACCGGCACCCGCAACGTACTTTCGGCGATGCGCGCGCACGGTATCAGCCGGCTGGTCTACACCTCCACGCCCAGCGTCACCCACAGCGGCCGCAGCGCGGTCGAGGGCGGCAACGAAACCGACACGCCCTACGGTGAACACTTCAAGGCGCCCTACCCGGCCACCAAGCTGGTCGCGGAAAAGGAAGTGCTGGCCGCCAACGACGCCACGCTGGCGACCGTCGCGCTGCGCCCGCGCCTGATCTGGGGACCCGGCGACACCCAGCTGCTGCCGCGGCTGGTCGAGCGGGCGAAAGCCGGGCGCCTGCGTTTCATCGGCGGCGGCCACAACCGCATGGACACCACCTACATCGACAACGCCGCCCAGGCCCACGTCGATGCCTTCAAGGCGCTGGCCCCGGGCGCTCCTTGCGCCGGCAAGGCTTACTTCATCTCCAACGGCGAACCGCGCCCGGTGCGCCGCATCGTCAACGACCTGCTGGCGGCCGCCGGCCAGCCACCGGTCGACAAGGCCATTCCCTACGGGGTGGCCTATGCCGCGGGCGCCGTGCTCGAGCGTGCCTGGCCCCTGCTGCGCCTGCAGGGCGAGCCGCCCATGACCCGTTTCCTGGCCGAACAGCTGTCAACGCCGCACTGGTACGACATCTCCGCGGCCGCCCGCGATTTCGGCTACGTGCCCCGGGTGTCGATGGACGAGGGGCTGGCGCGACTGGCCGCCTGGTGGAATTCCCGGGCTTAACGGTCCGCTCAGTTTGTTGGCGCACAGTCAGGAAGAGGGGACTAGCTTCGTCCCTGCCCGAGCTAACCGGGTCCAACAAGAACAAAGGAGAGCAAACATGCTCCATTACGCGCTGATCTTCCTCATCATTGCCATCATCGCCGCCGTGCTGGGCTTTAGTGGCATCGCCGGTGCCGCATCCTCGATCGCCTGGGTGCTCTTCGTCGTCTTCCTCATCCTGGCCATCGTGTCTTTCCTGAAAAAGAAGACGTGACCCAGGGGGCTGGCGCCTCGTCCGGGCGCCAGCCCGCTAGAATGGCGGCATGATGGAACCTGCCGCTTCCCCCCTGGACGCCCTCAAGCCCCTGGCCGGCCGCGCGCTGGAACGGGCCTTGAACCGGATCGTCGAACTGGACCCCGACACCGCCGAAGCCCTGCGTGGCCTCGGCGGTCGTCGTATCGGCCTGGCGCTGGAAGCGCCTCCCATCGCCCTGGAGCTCGCCGTCGTCGACGGCCGGCTGGTGGTGGGCCCGCCCCGGGACGAGCCCGACCTGGGCGTACGCGCCACCATTTCCGGCGTGCTTTCACAGCTGCCTTTCCTGCGACCGCCCGGCGCCCCGCCGGTGGGCAAGGTGCGCATCAACGGCGACGCGGAACTGGCCCGCCAGCTTCAGCGCATGGCCCAACGCTTTGATCCCGACTGGGACAAACCCTTTGCCCAGGCCCTGGGACCCGTGTTCGGGCCGCAGGCCGCGCGCGTGCTGCGCGAGGCCCTTGCCGGCGGCGCCAAGTTCGCGAAGGGCTTTTCCCGCGACGCCGTCGACTACCTCACCGAAGAACGCCGCGACCTGGTCGGCAAGGCCGAGCTGGCCGCTTTCCACGACGACGTCGATCAACTGCGCGACCAGGTCGAACGCCTGGCCGCGCGCCTGGCCCGGCTGGCGCCGGAGGCGGGCGCATGAGCCCGCTGCGCAGCGCCCGCGGCAGCCTGCGTGCCCTGGGCATCGTGCGCGTGCTGCTGCGCCATCGCCTCGACTCGCTGCTTGAAGGCACGGTGGTCGACGGGTGGCTCTGGCTGCTCAAGCCGATCACCCGCCGCGCCAGCGCCACCGACCTGCCGCGCGGCCAGCGCCTGCGCCTGGCCCTGCAGGAGCTGGGCCCGATCTTCGTGAAGTTCGGCCAGGTGCTGTCCACGCGCCGCGACCTGCTGCCCCCGGACATGGCCGAAGAACTTTCGCTGCTGCAGGACCGCGTCGCGCCCTTCCCGGGCGAACTGGCCCGCGAACGCATCGAGGCCGGCCTGGGCAAGCCCATCGACACCCTGTACGCCGAGTTCGAAAACACCCCGCTGGCTTCGGCGTCCATCGCCCAGGTGCACGCCGCGCGCCTGCACGACGGCCGCGAGGTGGTGGTGAAGGTGCTGCGCCCCGGCATCCGCCAGCGCATCCGCGACGACATCGCCCTGCTGCGCACCCTGGCGGCGCTGGCCGACCGCCACCATCCTTCGGCCGACAAGATCCGGCCGCAGGAAGTGGTGAGTGAAATCGAATCCACGCTCTACGCCGAACTCGACCTGCAGCGCGAAGGCGCCAATGGCAGCCTGATGCGCCGCACCTGGGCCGGCAGCGACGAGCTGTACGTGCCCGAGGTGTTCTGGAGCCACAGCAGCGAAAGCGTGCTGACCATGGAGCGCGTGCGCGGCATCCCGTCCGACGACGTCGAGGCGCTCGACGCCGCCGGCATCGACCGCAAGGCGCTGGCCGCGCGCGGCGTGCGCGTGTTCTACACGCAGGTCTTCCGCGACAACTTTTTCCATGCCGACGCCCACGCCGGCAACATCTGGGTCGACCTGGACCCGGCGCGCAAGGACAACCCGCGCTACATCGCGATCGATTTCGGCATCGTCGGCCAGCTCACGCGCCGCGACCAGTACTACCTGGCCGAGAACTTCATGGCGATCTTCCAGCGCGATTACCGCCGCATCGCCGAACTGCACGTGGAAGCGGGCTGGATGCCGGCGACGGTGCGCATCGACGAGCTCGAGGCCGCCACGCGCGCGGTCTGCGAACCCTATTTCACCCGGCCGCTGAGCGAGATATCGCTGGGCGAGGTGCTGGTGAAGCTGTTCAAGACCGCCCAGCGTTACGAGCTGACCCTGCAGCCGCAGCTGATCCTGCTGCAGAAAACCCTGCTCAACATCGAGGGCGTCGGCCGGCTGCTCGATCCCAAGCTCGAC
>CAZXTV010000163.1:0-4801 GCA_964643705.1 uncultured Arenimonas sp.
CAGCGATGTCGCGGCGTTCAAGCGATATCCACTCGGCCACGCCGGCACGGTCGGCATTGGCCACCGCCGACTGCAGCGCGCGCGGGTCGAGGTCGGCGCCGAAAAACACCTGGCGCAACGCTGCCCGGCCCGCTTCGGCGCGTTGGCGCGCTTCGGTTTCAATGCGTGACCACAGGAGCTCGTCGAACTGCTTCCAGCGCGTGGGCAGTGTGCCGGCAAGCCGGCGCAGGCCGGGCGCTTCGTCGGCGGCCATCAGTACGCCCTCGATCAGCAGCGTGCCGCTGCCGCACATCGGATCGAGCAGGGCGCCGCCTTCGGCGTAGATTTTCGGCCAGCCGCCGCGAACCAGCATGCCGGCCGCCAGGTTTTCCTTCAGAGGTGCCTCGCCCTGCGACTGGCGCCAGCCGCGGCGGTGCAGCGGGCCACCGCCCAGGTCGATCGAAACGATGCCGCGGCCCTTGCGCACCACCAGGGACACGCGCAGGTCGGGGCTTTCGGTGTCCACCGAGGGGCGCACGCCGTGGGCGGCGCGCATGCGGTCGACGATGGCGTCCTTGGTGCGCTGGGCGGCATAACGTTCGTGGGTGAGCGCCGGGCCCGACACGTGCGCGTCCACCGCCAGCGTGCCTTCCGCGTCCAGGTGCGTGGGCCAGTCGATGGCATGCACGCCCTGGTAGAGGTCGTTTTCGTTGGCGCAGTCGAATTCGGCCAGCGGCCAGTGCACGCGGCTGGCCAGGCGCGAGAACATCACTGCGCGGTAGGCGACTTCGGGTTCGCCTTCGAAGTTGGCGCCGGCAAGCGCGGCGCTGGCGCGCGTGGCGCCCAGGGCCAGCAGCTCGTCGGCCAGCAGGTATTCCAGGCCCTTGGCGCAGGCGGCGAAGAACTTCATGAGGACAGCATCTGCAGGAAGCGGCCGAATTCCTCGGCGCAGAAGTCGACGTGGGCCGCCAGGCGATGGCTGTCGGGCACCAGCACCAGCGGGTCCAGCCGGCGCTGCGCCCAGCGGGCGACGTCCATGGCCGGGATCAGTTCGTCTTCCCAGCCGTGCACGATGCGGGTCGGCACCATCGCCGCCTTGAGCTGGCGCGGTTCGACTTCCAGCGACACCGGCGGCGCCATCAGGAACAGGCCGCCGACCGGCACCTCGCGCGAGACGTGCGCGGAGATGAAGGCACCCATGCTTGAACCCGCCAGCACCAGCGGCTTGCGGGTGGCCAGGTGGGCGCGTTCAGCCAGCCGGCGGATACGGCCCTTGACGTCGCCCAGCGGGCCCAGGACGTCGAGGTCGCGGTAGTCGGGGCGTTCGTGGGTCCAGCCCAGCTGGCCGGCCACGCGCGCCAGCGCTGCGGCCTTGCTGGCCTCGGGGCCGCTTTCAAGACCGTGCGAGATGATGACGTGGCCGGTCATGGCGCGAGGTCGGCGGGAAACGGCATGGGGGACTCCGGAAACGGCCGCGATGTTAGCATGCGCCATGACCCCGGACCTTCCGCCAGAGCCCGTTTTCAACCACTGGCCCCTGCCCTACGAAGAACGCCTGCAGACCCGGCCCCGCGCCAATATCGACCTGGTCGTCATCCACTGCACCGAACTGCCCGACCTCGCCAGCGCCCGCGAATTCGGCGAACGCGTGCTCTACGACAGCGGCACCGGCAACAGCGGCCACTACTACATCGACCGCGACGGCAGCATCCACGTCTTTGCCCGTCCCGAACGCGTGGCCCACCACACGCGCAGCTACAACGAGCGTTCGCTCGGCATCGAACTGGTCAACAGCGGGCGTTACCCCGACTGGCTCGATTCGCGCCGCCAGACCATGGAAGAGCCCTACACCGAGCAGCAGCTCGCTGCCCTGCTGGCCCTGCTGGCCTGGCTTCGCCACGAGATCCCGTCGCTGGAATTCATCGCCGGCCACGAGGACCTGGACCTGGACCAGGTGCCGGCCAGCGACAACCTGCACCAGCAGGTCTTCCGGAAACGCGACCCGGGGCCTCGTTTCCCGTGGTCGAAGGTGCTCGAGGCGATACCGCTCGAACGCATCCGGCCCTAGGCGGCCGGGTATAATCGGCGGCCGAACCCCGGAGTCACCATGACCGCTTCCGTCGCCGCCGAACTGGTGGACCTGCTGCGCCTAGAGCGCCTCGAAGACAACCTGTTCCGCGGCCAGAGCCGCGACATCGGCACCAAGTACGTCTTTGGTGGCCAGGTCCTGGGCCAGGCCCTGTCGGCGGCGCAGCAGACGCTGGCCGGCGACCGCCACGTGCACTCGATCCACGCCTATTTCCTGCGTGCGGGTGACGTCGAAAGCCCCATCATCTACGACGTCGACCGCACCCGCGACGGCAACAGCTTCTCGGTGCGCCGCGTCACCGCCATCCAGCACGGCAAGCCGATCTTCGTCTTCGCGGCCTCCTTCCAGGAAGACGAGCCGGGCAACGAACACCAGCTGGCCATGCCGACGGTGCCGCCACCCGAGGACATCGAGCCGGTCGCCGCCCCCACCGCAGAACAACTGGCGCAGCTGCCGGCCAAGGCGCAGCGCTGGCTGTCGCGCATGGGGCCGTTCGAGATCCGGCCGGTGTACCCGCGCGACGAGGTCAAGCCGCCCAAGCGCCCGCCCTACCAGCAGGTCTGGTTCCGGCTGACCGGCGAAGTCGGCGATTCGCGCGTGCTGCACCAGGCCCTGCTGGCCTATGCCTCGGATTTCCACTTGCTGGGTACCGCCACCTTCCCGCACGGCATCAGCTACTACCAGCCCAACGTGCAGATGGCCTCGCTCGACCACGCCATGTGGTTCCACCGCGCCTTCCGCGCCGACGACTGGATGCTCTATTCGCTCGACAGCCCCAGCGCCCAGGGCGCACGCGGCCTGGCCCGCGGCCAGATCTACGCCCGGGACGGCCGCCTGGTCGCGTCCACCGCCCAGGAAGGCCTGATCCGCGTGCTTCCCGAAGCCTGGAGCCCGAACTGATGCGCCAGGTATTCACCTCGGTCCGGCTGGAAAACGTCGAGGCGGTCGAAAAACTGCTCAACGAGGCCGGCATCCAGACCAAGGTCAACGGGGGCCGCACCTGGAAGGGCAACAGCCGCCGCGAGTTCAGTTATTCGAACAAGAACCACGACCCCAGCCAGCAGCCGTCCGTGTGGGTGGTGCGCCCGGACGACTTCAAGAAGGCGCGCGAAATCCTGCACGACGCCGGCCTGCTTGAAACCAGCAGCCAGGCCGGCGGCTACGTGCCCGCGCCGCTGCAGTTCCGCGGTGCTGCGGCCAACGACCCTGGCCGCAAGGTGTCCAAGGTGCGCCTCCTGCTGCTGGCGGCGGTGGTCATCACCGGCGGGGTGATGGCGGCCAGGATGTTCCTGGCCTGAGCCCGGTCACACCTTTGCCAGGCGGCGCGTCCTGGGTTTGAATCCACTCCCGGGACACGCCATGAGCACCGAAGTCGTCGAAAGCCTGATCCACGCGCACCTGCCGGCCGCCGCCCGCGGCGACCGCGAAGCCTATGGCCGCATCGTCGCCGGCTGCCAGGGCACCGTGGCCTCGATCGCGCTGGCGATCGTGCGCGACGTGCCGGCCAGCGAAGACGTCGCCCAGGAAGCCTTCCTGTCGGCCTGGCAGAACCTGCGCAAGCTACAGAACCCCGACAGCTTCCTGCCCTGGCTGCGCCAGATCACCCGCAACCTGGCCCGCGACCACCTGCGCGCCCAGGCGCGGCGGCGCGAGCCCGGCGGCGACGTCGAGGCCCTGCTGGCCCAGGTCGCCGACCCGCACCCGCAGCCCTGCGAACAGGCCGCCGAGCACGAAGAACACGATATCGCCGCTGCGGTGATCGACAGCCTGCCGGAGGAAAGCCGCGAAGTGCTGCTGCTCTATTACCGCGAGGGCCAGAACTCGCGCCAGGTCGCCGGCCTGCTGGGCCTGCAGGACGCTGCCGTGCGCAAGCGCCTGCAGCGCGCCCGCGACCGGGTTCGCGGCGAACTGCTCGAACGGCTGGGCAAGTTCGCCCGCGGCACGGCGCCGGGCCTGGCCTTCACCACGGCGGTGGCGACGGCGCTGACGATCGCCGCGCCGCCGGCCGCCGCGGCCACCGCCCTGGGCGCAGGCGCCCTGGGTGGCGCCAAGGGCCTGGCCAAGCTGGGCCTGGGCGCGTTCGGGGCGGCGGCGGCGGGCATCCTTGGGGGCCTGATGGGCCTGTGGTTCGGCGTGCGCCGCTATGTGCGCGAGCCCTTCGACGAACGTGAGCGCCGCGGCGTGCTGCTTTACCTGGCCGTGGGCGGCCTGCTGGTTGTGGGCTTCAGCGTCGGCATCAACCTGCTGGCGAAAGTGCCGGGCTGGGTGCCGCACCTGGCGCTGTCCATGGGCTTCATGGTGGGCATCGTCCTGCTGTGCGGCTTGTGGCTGCCGCGGGTGCTTGGCCCGCGCCGCGCGCGCGAACGCGAACTCGACCCCGTGGGCGCGACGCGGCGGCAGGCGCGCGAACGCCGCAACGGGCGCATCGGCGCCATCGCGGGCCTGCTGCTGGGTTCGGCGGGGCTGGTGCTGGGTCTGTGGCTCAGTGGCCGGATGGGCTGAGCCCGGCGCTTACATCGTGTGCGTGGGCTTGTCGGCTTCGAGCGTGCCGGCCAGGAAGGTTTCGATCTTGCCCTTCACGGCTTCGGCCTCGGCGGTATCCGCGAACTGCACGCCGATGCCGGCACCGCGGTTGCCCTGCGCACCCGCGGGCGTGAGCCAGACGACCTTGCCGGCGACGGGCAGGCGGTCCTTCTCTTCCATCAGCGACAGCAGGATGAAGACTTCGTCGCC
>CAZXTV010000164.1:0-4799 GCA_964643705.1 uncultured Arenimonas sp.
ACAACGTGACGCAAAGTGTCAGTCGGCGGCCGTAGGATGCGCCGAGCTCCGGGGTGGCGCAATGCCAACGGACGACTGCACGCCTAGGGTTCTTCGTCGGATGTTTCGTTTTGTGACGTGCGTCTCACTTGCGGGCGCGGCGTAGGCCGTGACGCGGGCGGAGCCTGGCGCGCCGCCGGTTTTTCGGTCGCGGTGGCACGGGGCATCGGCGCGTAGCGTTCCTGCGGGACGGCACGGGCCGGAGCCGTGGGTGGCACGTAACGCGCGCCCTGCGACTGGCGGACCATCGGCTGTGGGCTGCTGGCCGGCTGCCGCGACTGCGTGCGCACCGGCTCGGGATAACGCATGCGCGACCCACCGGCCTGGGCCGGGGCCGGCTGCGCCAGGGCGCGGGCCCGGGTTTCCGGCGCGCGCTCGTAGCGAACCCCGGGCTTGGGCATCGGCCGCGCATCCGCGGCGGCGTCCACGCGCCCGGGCTTGGTCGCCGAACGCTGGGCCGGGGTCCCGGCACGTTCGCCCTGGACAGGCGGGCGATAGGCCGGCTGGCTCGGGGCGCGGTAGACGGGCGCCGACTGGCCCTGCGGGAGGCGGCCGGCGGGCTTGGGCATCGGGCGCGGCCGGTCGCGGTGGTAGTCGGGGCGCGGGTAATAACGCGGGCGGTCGTGGCCACGATAGCCGCCGTACCAGCCCCAGTTGTTCCAGCCCCAGGTGTTGCCGACCGAAAAGCTCCAGCCCGGCGCGTAGTGGTAGGGGTAATACCCGCCCCAGCTGGGCACGCAGCCGTAATAGCTGCGGCAGCGGAAGCGGTCCATGCCCCGGAACGGCGAGTAGCCGTACCCATAGCCATAGCCGTAGCTCACGCTGTTGGGGTACGGGTAGTCGTAGTCGTAGCCGTCGGCGCCGTAATAATAGTCGCCTTCGCCTTCGTAAGCCGGGTAGTAGTAACCGCCGTCGCGATAGACCGACCGGTCACCGTAATAACCGTCGCCGTAGGTCGCGCAGCCGGTGAGCGCGACCAGCGGGACAAGCAGGGCAAGCAGGCGTTTCATGGCGTTTCCCCCAGTCATGACCGGCAGTCTTGGCGCCAGGGGGTGAATACCCCCTTAACTCACCCGGCCTTCACCGGCTGAGGCAGCGTCGGAAAGTCAGCCCAACAAGCGCTCGAGCAAGTCGCGGCCATCCGGTGACGCCACCTGGCCCAGGAGTGACTCCAGCGCCGGCTGCGCCTGCGCGCGCTGGGGCCGGGCCCAGCGCCGCCAGCTTTCAAAAGCGCCCAGCAGCCGCGCCGCGACCTGCGGGTTGACCGCATCGAGCGCCGCCACCTGCGCGGCGACCAGCCGGTAGCCGGCACCGTCGCGCCGATGGAAGGCCAATGGATTCGAGCGCGCGAAGCTGCCAAGCAGCGCGCGCACCCGGTTCGGGTTGGCGGGTTTCCACCACGGGGAAGCCATCAGGGCCTGGATGTCTTCAAGTGCGTCCGGATGCGGGCGCGTGGCGACCAGGGCAATCCACTTGTCCGTGACCAGCGGGTCGCCGGCGTGGGCCTGGCGGAAACTGGCCAGCGCAGCCTCGGCACCGGGCGCCTGGAAGTGCAGCAGGCAGCGCAGGGCCACGATGCGTTCGGTCATGCTGCCGCCGGCGTCGAACTGGGCCTGGGCCAGGCGCGCCTGCGGATCCAGGCGCGTCAGCCAGGCCAGGCAGGCGTTGCGCAGCGCGCGCGCCGACATGGCCTTGCCCGACAGGCCTTCGCGCGCGGCGGCTTCCAGGGAGTCGTAGCGCGCCTGCAGGCGTTCGACCTGGTCTTCGGCCAGGCGGTCCAGCAGTTCTTCGCGCCGGCCCACCAGGCCGTGGGGGTCCACTTCCCCGACCTGTTCGGCCAGGGTGTCGAAATCGGGCAGCACCAGGCATTCGGCAACGAAGGCCGGGTCGGCGCCGGCGTCCGACAGCAGGTCGGCGAGCGCCTCCGACAGTGCGCCCGTGGCGGCCTCGGCATGCGCCCTGCACAGCAGCGCTTCGGTGGCCAGCCGCTGCAGCAGGTCCCAGCGGTTGAAGGGGTCACGCTCGAGCCGGGCCAGGCGGGCCAGCTCGTCCACGCCCTGGTCGAAGCGCAGCTTCACCGGTGCGCCGAAGCCCTGGTTGAAGGCCGGCAGCGGCCTGCCGCGCAATCCGCGCCAGCGCAGATGGTGGCGGGCGCCGGTGAGTTCGACCAGGCCGTCGTGCACGGAGGCATCAGACTCGGGCACCTGGCTCACGACCGCGCCGTCGGCGTCGAACAGCACGTAACGCAGCGGGATGTGCAGGGCTTGCTTGTCGGGCTGGCCCGGCGTTGGCGGCGTGGCCTGGTCGATCGTGAGTGTGTAGTCACCGCTGGCCGGGTCGAAGTCTGCGCTGATCGCGACTTCCGGCGTGCCCGCCTGCGCGTACCAGCGCGCGAAGCCAGCAAGGTCGCGGCCGCTGGCGGCGGCATGGGCCGCGATGAAATCCTCCAGGGTCGCGGCCTTGCCGTCGTTGTCGGCGAAATAATGATCCATGCCGGCGCGGAAGGTTTCTTCGCCCACCAGGGTGTGCAGCACGCGGATGATCTCGGCGCCCTTCTCGTAGATGGTCAGCGTGTAGAAGTTGCTGATTTCCTTGTAGCGCGCCGGCCGCACCGGATGCGCCAGCGCGCCGGCGTCTTCGGCGAACTGGCGCCCGCGCAGCAGGCGCACCACCTCGATGCGCTTGAGCGCACGCGAATGCAGGTCGGAACTGAATTCGGTGTCGCGAAAGACAGTCAGCCCTTCCTTGAGCGACAGCTGGAACCAGTCGCGCAGCGTCACCCGGTTGCCCGACCAGTTGTGCAGGTATTCGTGCGCCACCACCGATTCGATGGCCAGGAAATCGGCGTCGGTGGCCGTGGCTTCGTCGGCCAGGATGTAGCGGGCGTTGAAGATGTTCAGGCCCTTGTTTTCCATCGCGCCCATGGTGAAGTCCTGGGCGGCGACGACGTTGAACACGTCCAGGTCGTAGCAGCGGCCAAAACGCTGTTCGTCCCAGCGCAGGGCGCGTTCGACCGCGCCCAGCGCGTACTGGCAGCGCGCGACGTCGCCGGGCTCGGCCCAGATGTTGATCTCGACATCGCGGCCTTCGGCGGTTTGCAGCCGCTGGCTGACCCGGTCCAGCGGGCCGGCGGCGATAGCGAACAGGTAGGCCGGCGTCGGGTGCGGGTTTTCCCAGCTTGCCTCGTGGCGGCCGTCGCCCAGGTCCTGGCTGGCCAGGGGGTTGCCGTTGGCCAGCAGCACCGGGAAGGCGTCGCGATCCGCACGCAGCACGATGCGCCAGCGCGGCATCACGTCGGGCCGGTCGGCCATGAAGCTGATGCGGCGGAAGCCCTGGGCTTCGCACTGGGTCAGCAGCAGGTCGCCGCTGCGGTAGAGACCCTCGAGCCGGGTGTTTTGTGCCGGGTGGATGCGCACGCGGGTGGCCAGCTCGCAGTCGCCCGACAGGCCGCGCACCACCAGCCGGTGGCCGTCGTAGTCGTAGCGGTCCGGCGCCAGGGGCTGGCCGTCGAGGGTGATGTCCAGCAGCTCCAGGCCTTCGCCGTCCAGTTCCAGCGGCACGCCCGGCTGGGCGGGATCCGGGGACAGGCACAGCCGCGCGGCCACGAGGGTGGCGGCGGGATCGAGTTCGAACTGGAGTTCGACCTGGGGAATGCGCCAGGCAGGCGCGCGGTAATCGGCGAGATGGACGTGTCCATCGCCTCGGGACTGGTTCATGGCGCGAAATATCCGGGGAAACTGCAGACTTTTGCTAGGCTAGCACGCGATCCCTGAAGTCCTGCCAATGCCGAACCCGACCCCTGTTTTCGACGACGTGCTGGCCGCGGCCGCGCGCATCGCCCCGCACGCGGTGCGCACGCCGGTGCTGCATTCGGCCGAACTCGATCGCTGGGCCGGGGCCACGCTGCTGTTCAAGGGCGAACACCTGCAGCATGTCGGCGCCTTCAAGTTCCGCGGCGCCTGCAATGCGGTGATGGCACTGGACGAGGCCACGGCGGCGCACGGGGTACTTACGCATTCCTCGGGAAACCACGGCGCCGCGCTGGCCCTGGCGGCGCGCGTGCGCGGCATCCCCGCGCACGTCGTCGTGCCCGAGGGCGCCGTGGCTTCGAAGCTGGCCAATATCCAAGCGCAGGGCGCCACCGTGCACCGCTGCGCGCCCACGCTGGCCGCACGCGAAGCCGCCACCGCCCGGCTGCAGGCAGAAACCGGCGCCCGCCTCGTACATCCCTACACCGACCCCCATGTGATCGCCGGCCAGGGCACCGCGACCCTGGAACTGCTGGCCGAGGCCGGCCACCTGGACGCCCTGGTCGTGCCGCTGGGCGGCGGCGGCCTGGCCGGAGGCAGCGCCATCGCCGCCGCGGCCTGCCAGCCCGGCCTGGCGGTCTTCGCCGCCGAACCCGAGGGCGCCGCCGATGCCTTCGAATCCCTGCGCCAGGGCCGGCACGTCACCGACCTGGTGCCCGACACGGTCTGCGACGGCCTGCGCGCCACCCTGGGCGCGCCCAACCTGGCGCTGCTGCGCGAACACGCCGTGACCGTGCTGCTGGTGTCCGACGCCGAGGTGCTGGCGGCCATGCGCGAGGCCTGGACCCGGCTCAAGCAAACCATCGAACCTTCTTCGGCCACCGTGCTGGCCGCCGTGCGCCGTTACCCGGGGCACTTCGCCGGCAAGCGGGTCGGGCTTATCCTGTCGGGAGGCAACGTCGATCTCGACGCCCTGCCCTGGTAAACCGAGGACAGCCCCCCATGATCGTC
>CAZXTV010000165.1:0-4798 GCA_964643705.1 uncultured Arenimonas sp.
TGGATAGAGCACCGGCCTTCTAAGCCGGGGGTCGCAGGTTCGAGTCCTGCCGGGCAGGCCAGCCCTGACAACTGCTTCAGCCCCGCCGTTCCCCGACACCGTCTCGCCGTCACCTGCAGATGCCTGCCGCCCCGCCCGCCCGCCACGCACCGCGCCGCGGCGGTCCGCTTTCGATCGGCGCGCGCGCCTGAAGCCGATGCGGCGCCGCGCGCTGACGGCCGGCCTGCTGGCCTGGACCGCCCTGCCGTTGCGGCACGGGCTCGCCGCGGCACCGGGCGCCGTCGCGCATGCGCCGCTGCTGTGGGGTCTGGACGGGCCCACGTTCCCGATCGACTCGGCGCTGCCGCTGGTGCGGCGCCTGGTGCATCAGGGCACCATGCTGGTGACCGGCTTCAACCCCGGCGAGGCGGTGCGTTCGCTCGAGGCGGCGGTGGCGCTGGACCCGGCCTGCGCCACCGCGTGGTGGGCGCTGGCCTGGGCCTTGGGGCCGAACATCAACACCGACATGGCGCCCGGGGACGAGCCGCGCGTGCTCGAGGCCCTGGCGCAGGCGCGGCGCCACGCCGGGCGCGCCGCGCCGCTTCAGCGCGAGCTGATCGCCGCGCTGTCGGCACGCCATCCCGGCGCCGGTGCCATCGACGAAGAGACCTATGCCCAACAGATGGGGGCACTGCAGCGACGCCATCCGCGCAGCGCTCGCGCCGCGGTGCTGGCGGCCGAGGCCCAGTTGAACCTGTACCCCTACGACTGGTGGACGCCCGAAGGCCGGCCGCAGCCCTGGACGCCGCGGATCGAGGCGCTGTTGCAGCGGGCCATGGCCCTGCAGCCGCGCGCGCCCGACGCACACCACTACTGGATCCACCTGCAGGAGTCGTCGCCGCACCCGCAGCGCGCCGCGGCCAGCGCCGACTTCCTGCGCCACGCCGTGCCGGGCTCGGGGCACCTGCTGCACATGCCGGCGCACATCGACATGCGCACCGGCCGTTATGCGGCGGCCACGGCAGCCAGCCAGCGGTCGATCGAGGCCGACGAGCGCTACCTGGCGCAGGTCGACGCGCAGGGTGCCTACCGCGTCGGCTACGTCGCCCACAACCACCACTTCCTATGGGCGGCGGCGGCGATGCAGGGCCGCTCGAAGACCGCCATCGCGGCCACGCAGGCGGCCTGGCCGGCCGCCTGCGGACCGCGCCCGGGCGACCTGGGCAGCGGCACGCTGCAGCACTACGCCGTGCTGCCGCTGCATGCGCTGGTGCGCTTCGGCCGCTGGCAGGACCTGCTGACCGGCACGCGGCCGCCGGATGGCAAGGCGGCCTACCTGCTGGCGATGTGGCACTACGCGCGTGGCACGGCCTGGTCACGCAGCGGACGACCGCAGCAGGCGCGCGGCGCCCTGGCGGCCCTGCAGTCGGCCGCAGCCGAGCCGGAACTGCAGACGACGAAGGTGAAAAACGTCAACCCGGCGGCGGACCTGGTGCGCATCGCGTCGCTGACACTTCAGGCCGACCTGGCCGCCGCCGACGGCCGTCACGGCGAGGCCGTGGCCCTGCTGCGGCAGGCGGTGGACACCGAAGACGCGCTGGCCGCCGACGAGCCGCATCTGTGGCTGGCACCCACGCGCCTGGCCCTCGGCGCGGCCCTGCTGGAGGCCGGACAGGCCACAGCGGCAGAACGGGTCTTTCGCCAGGACCTGCGCCACTACCCGGAAAACGGCTGGTCGCTGGCGGGGTTGGCGCAGGCGCTTCAACAGCAGCGCCGCAAGGGCGACGCGACGGCCGTCGAGGCCCGGTTCCAGGCGGCATGGCGAGACGCCGACATCGCCTTGAAGGGGCCACGCTTCTAGTGCGCTGAGGGCCCTGCCGTGATCGGCGGCGATGTTGTTCGAGATCAATACGAGTATTCCCTGGGGGGTATGCAATCTCCCCATGGAACCCGGCTTCGCTGCAAGCGCACCCCGCCCCGGCGGGTGCCGCGGCGGTGGTGGCAGGCGGTTCCACCACGAGAACCCCTGACAATGTCCAACCCCCTCACCCATGGCGGCGTTTCAGTGATGCCGCCGTTGCCTGGCCGTAGCGCGGCACGCCCGTACTGGAACCCCTACGGCGTGGGCTTCCTGCTGGGCCTGGTGCTGCTGGCGACCTACATGGTGGCCGGCCGCGGCCTCGGCGCCACGGCGGCCTTCGCGGCCGTGGGCGTCTGGCTCACCGGCCTGGTCTCGCCCGAACACGTGCAGGCCAACGTGGTGCACGTGCGCTACTGGAACGACGGTGCACCGCTGCAGTCGTGGACGCTGTTCCTGCTGATCGGCGCGGCGATCGGCGCCTTCGTCTCGGGCTGGCAGGGCCGTCGGTTGGCCTGGACGGTGGAACGCGGGCCGAACGTGTCCGACAGCACCCGCCTGTGGCTGGCCTTCGCCGGCGGCTTCATCGCCGCCTACGGCGCCAAGATCGCCAAGGGCTGCACCAGCGGCCAGGCGCTCACCGGCGGCTCCATGCTCAATGTCGGCAGCCTGGTGTTCATGGGTGCCGTCTTCGCCTCGGCCTATGCGCTGGCCTGGTTCGTGCGCAAGGAGTGGCTGTGATGCTGCCTCTGTCTTCCACCCTCGAACTGGGCATCGTGGCCGAACTGGGCATCGCGCTGCTGCTCGGCCTGGGCTTCGGCTTCTGCCTGGAACGCGCCGGCTTCGGCAGCGCACGCAAGCTCACCGCCGTGTTCTACCTGTACGACATGGCGGTGGTGAAGGTCATGTTCACGGCCATCGTCACCACGATGACGGGCCTGTTCCTGCTGGCCGCCGGCGGCCTGATGGACCTGTCGGACCTGTATGTCGAGCCCACCAGCTACGCCGCGCAGGCACTCGGCGGCCTCATCTTCGGCGCCGGCTTCATCGTCGGCGGTTATTGCCCGGGCACCTCGCTGTCGGCCGCGGCCACCGGGCGCAAGGACGGGTTGGTCTTCATGGCCGGCATGCTGGCCGGGGTGTGGGCCTATGCCGAATTCACGCCCGGCATCGAGGCCTGGATCCAGGCCGGCAGCCGCGGCGAACTGACACTGCCCACGCTCACCGGCATCGGCATGGGCACCTGGGTGCTCGTCTTCGTCGCCTTCCTCGCGTTCGCGGGCTGGGGCATGGGCCGGCTCGAGCAGCGCTTCGCCGGTCTGCGGCCCGGCCCGTGAGCGCCACTTTCGATTGTTCCTTCGGTAAAGAACCATGACACAAGCAGTTTCGAGACGGAAATTCCTGAGCATCTCCGCCGGCAGCCTGGGCGCGGCTGCGGCCGGCGCCGCCTGGCAGGGCTGGATCCCCCTGGCTCCCGACGCGGTGGCCGCCACCGCTGCCGGAGCCGGCACCGTGACCACGGTGCCCACCTTCTGCGAGATGTGCTTCTGGCGCTGCGGCGGCATCGCCACCCTGCGCGACGGCAAGCTGTGGAAGTTCGAGGGCAACCCCAAGGACCCGCAGTGCATGGGGCGCCTGTGCCCGCGCGGCACCGGTGCCGTCGGCGCCCACTACGACCCCGACCGCCTGCGCCAGCCGCTGATGCGCGTGGGCGAACGCGGCAAGGAAACGTGGAAGGCCGTGGGCTGGGACGAGGCACTGGACTTCGTCGCCGAGAAGATGAAAAAAATCAAGACCGAGCACGGCCCGGAGTCGATGGCCTTGTTCAACCACGGCTTCGGCCAGCGTTTCATCCAGCACATGCTGAAGAGCTGGGGCGTCATCAACTACGCCGGCTCTTCCTACGCCCAGTGCCGAGGCGCACGCGACGTGGGCTACGTGCTGACCTATGGCGCCGGCGTCGGCTCGCCCGAGCCGACCGATATCAGGAACACCGACTGCCTGGTGCTGATCGGTTCGCACCTGGGCGAGAACATGCACAACTCGCAGGTGCAGGAATTTGCGCAGGCGGTCGAACGCAAGGCCTCGGTGATCGTGGTCGACCCGCGCTTCTCGGTGGCCGCGAGCAAGGCCAAGTACTGGCTGCCGGTGAAACCCGGCACCGACATCGCCTTGCTGCTGGCCTGGGCCAATCTGCTGGTCACCGAAGGTCGCTACGACAAGGCCTTCGTGGAACGGCATGGCCACGGCTTCGACAAGTTCGTCGCCGAAATCAAGGGCTACACGCCCGCGTGGGCGGCCGAACAGTGCGACGTGCCGGCCGAACTGATCCGCGCAGCGGCGGTGGAGTTCTCCAGCCACCGCCCGGCCAGCATCATCCACCCCGGCCGCCGCGTGAACTGGTACGGCGACGATACGCAGCGCAGCCGCGCCATCGCGCTGGTCAATGCGCTGCTGGGCAACTACGGCCGCAAGGGCGGCATGTTCGTCTCGCAGGGCATCAAGATCGCGCCCTATCCGCTGCCCAAATACCCCGGGCACGACAAGCCGCGGCTGGACGGCGCCGAAGGCGACCTCTACCCCTTCGCCGACGAAGGCATCACCACCGCCATTCGCGACGCCACCATCAGCGGCAAGCCGTACCCGGTGAAGGGCTGGTTCGTCTATTCGACCAACCTGATGCAGGCGCTGCCGAACGAGCAGGAAACCATCAAGGCGATCCAGAACCTGGACCTGCTGGTGGTGTGCGACACGGTGCCCAGCGAGATGGCCGGCTGGGCCGACGTGATCCTGCCCGACACGACTTTCCTGGAGCGGCACGACGAACTGCTGACCGGTTTCGGCCGCAACGGCTGGGCCTCGTTGCGGCAACCCGTGGTGGCGCCGCCGCACGACCAGAAGCCGGCCTGGTGGATCGCCAAGCAACTGGCCGAAAAGCTGGGTGTCGGCGAGTGCATGCCC
>CAZXTV010000166.1:0-3952 GCA_964643705.1 uncultured Arenimonas sp.
AGAAGTTCCCCTATTTATTTTGCAGAAGGCTTAAAAGGGCCATTACTTATTGCACCGAAGGCCTGCGGGGCCAGGTGCTGGACGTGCCCAGTGCACGCGCCGTGCGCGAAGGAGGGCGGGGCGCGGTCCGCGAAACATGGCCGGACGGCGAGGTTTACCTCACCGGCTACGTGTCGACCCAGGGTTACGAGGCCTACGAGGGCCTTGGCTGGACCGTGCTGGTGCGCAAGCAGGCCCGGCAGGCCTTCGAGCCCGTGCAGGAACTTCGGCGGGAAATCTGGTTGGCCGCCATCGTGATCACCGTGATGTTCCTGCTGTTGGGTACGCTGATGGCGCGCTGGATCGGCGCGCCCCTGCATGCGCTGTCGGTGGCCGCGCGGCGCATCCAGGCCCGCGAGCCCGACGCCGCGTTCCCGCGCGAACGCGGCTACCGCGAAGCCCGTGAACTGACCTCGGCCATGCGTGGCCTGGTTGATGACCTGACCCAGCACGAGCGCGAGCTGACGGAAATGGCCGCCGGCCTCGAACAGCGCGTTCGCGAACGTACCCTGGCGCTGAGCGAAGCCAATGCCCAGCTTGAGGTGCTGGCCATGACCGACGCCCTGACCGGCCTGGCCAACCGCCGCCACTTCGGCGACCAGCTGGCGCGCGAAGCCACCCGCGCCGCCGAAACCGGACGTCCGCTGAGCCTGGTCATGCTGGACATCGACCGATTCAAGGCCATCAACGACCAGCACGGCCACCCGGCCGGCGATGCGGTGCTGCGGCGGCTCGCGTTGTTGCTCGAGGAAGAGGTGCGCGCCAGCGATCTGTTGGCCCGCATCGGCGGTGAGGAGTTCGCGGTGCTGGCGGTGGACACCGGCATGATCGAAGCCGGCCAGCTGGCCGAGCGCCTGCGCGCGGACGTGGAGAACGCCGGCCCCCTTCCCGTGGGGCGCACGACGGTCCCGGTGACGATCAGCCTTGGCGTGGTGACCCGCCGCATCCAGGCCGGCGAACTTTCACGCGCCCCAGAGCGCATGCTCGCCGCCGCCGACGACGCGCTTTACCGGGCCAAGCGCAATGGCCGCAACCGGGTGGAAGTGGCGCCGGGCTGAAGCCGCAGGCCGTATAATCGGCGGCTCCCCGGGTTTCGCAAGCGCCGCCATGCTGTTGATGATCGACAACTACGACAGCTTCACCTACAACCTCGTCCAGTACCTGGGCGAGCTGGGCCAGGACGTGAAGGTGGTGCGCACCGACGAGCTCACCGTGGCGCAGATCGCCGCGCTGGCGCCCGAGCGCATCGTCATCTCGCCGGGGCCGTGCACGCCCAACGAGGCCGGCGTCTCGCTGGAAGTGCTGGAAAAGCTTTCGGGCAAGCTGCCCATCCTGGGCGTCTGCCTGGGCCACCAGAGCCTGGGCCAGGCCTTCGGCGGCAAGGTGGTGCGGGCGCGCACGATCATGCACGGCAAGACCTCGCCGATCCGGCACAAGGGCGTGGGCGTGTTCGCCGGCCTGCCCGATCCCTTCGAAGCCACCCGCTACCACTCGCTGGTGGTCGAAAAGCAATCGCTGCCCGAGTGCCTGGAAATCACCGCCTGGACCGAAAATGCCGACGGTTCCATGGACGAGATCATGGGCCTGCGGCACAAGACGCTGCCGGTGGAAGGCGTGCAGTTCCATCCCGAATCGATACTCACGCAGCATGGCCACGACATGCTGCGAAACTTCCTTCAGGGCAATCGCGCCTGAAGGCGCTCCTACAGGTGATACCGATGGCGATAAAACCGCAGGATGCGCTCCAGCGCATCATTGAAAACCGCGAGATCTTCCACGACGAAATGGTCGACCTGATGCGCCAGGTGATGCGTGGCGAAGTTTCGCCCGTGCTCACCGCCGCCATCCTGTCGGGCCTGCGCGTGAAGAAGGAAACCGTCGGCGAGATCGCCGGCGCCGCGCGGGTGATGCGCGAGTTTTCGGCCAAGGTGACGGTGCCCGACGCCCACAACTTCGTCGACATCGTCGGCACCGGCGGCGACGGCTCGCACACCTTCAACATCTCCACCGCCACCATGTTCGTCGTGGCCGCGGCCGGCGCCAAGGTGGCCAAGCACGGCAACCGCAGCGTGTCGTCCAAGTCCGGCAGCGCCGACGTGCTCGAGGCCCTGGGCGCGGCCATCGAACTGCAGCCAGACCAGGTCTCGGCCTGCATCGCGCAGACCGGCATGGGCTTCATGTTCGCGCCCATCCACCACCCGGCCATGAAAAACGTGGCGCCGGTGCGCAAGGAAATGGGCGTGCGCACGCTGTTCAATATCCTGGGCCCGCTGACCAACCCGGCCGGCGCCCCGAACATCCTGATGGGCGTGTTCCACCCGGACCTGGTGGGCATCCAGGTGCGCGTGCTGCAGCGCCTGGGCGCCAAGCGCGCGATGGTGGTCTGGGGCCGCGACGGCATGGACGAAATTTCGCTTGGCGGCGCCACCATGGTCGGCGAACTGCGCGGCAGCGAGGTGGTGGAGTATGAAATCCACCCCGAGGACTTCGGCATCCCGATGGCCGCCAGCCGCAACCTGCGCGTTGAAAACGCCGACCAGTCCCGGGAAATGCTGCTCGAGGCCCTGGACGGCAAGGACGGCCTGCCGCGCGAGATCGTCGCGCTCAACGCCGGCGCCGCGCTTTACGCCGCCGGCCGCGCCGTCTCCATTGCCGACGGCATCGGCCAGGCCCGCGCCGCGCTCGAAGGCGGCAAGGCCCGCGCCAAGCTCGATGAATTCGTCGCGGCCACGCGCCGCCTGGCCGGGAGCCAGGCGCCGTGAGCGACATCCTGCAGACCATCCTGGCGCGCAAGGCCGTCGAGGTCGCCGAACGTTCGGCGAAGCTGCCGCTGGCCGAACTGATCGCCCGCCAGGCCGGCGCGCCGGCACCCCGCGGTTTCGCCGCGGCCCTGCAAGGCAAGATCAACGCCGGCCTGCCGGCGGTCATCGCCGAAGTGAAGAAGGCCAGCCCCAGCAAGGGGGTCATCCGCCCGGACTTCCGCCCGGCCGACATCGCCGCCAGCTACGAACGCGGTGGCGCCGCCTGCCTGTCGGTGCTCACCGACGTGGACTTTTTCCAGGGTGCCGACGCCTACCTGCAGCAGGCCCGCGCCGCCTGTGCGCTGCCGGTGCTGCGCAAGGACTTCGTGGTGAATGCCTACCAGGTGCACGAAGCCCGCGCGCTGGGCGCCGATTGCATCCTGCTCATCGTCGCGGCGCTGGACGATGCGGCGCTGGGGCAGCTGGCGAACCTGGCGCTCGAACTGGGCATGGACGTGCTGGTGGAAGTGCACGACATCGATGAACTCGAAGCCTTCGCACCTTCGAGGTGTCGCTCGACACCACGCTGGCCCTGAAGCCGGCGGTGCCGGCCGACCGGCTGCTGGTCACCGAAAGCGGCATCGCCACGCGCGAGGACGTGGCGCGCATGCGCTCGAACGGCGTCAACGCCTTCCTGGTGGGCGAAAGTTTCATGCGCGCCGAGGATCCGGGCGCCGAGCTGGCCCGGCTGTTCGGCTGAAGCCATGCCCGGACGCGCCGCCACCGTCCTGTTCGACTTCGACGGCACCCTGGTGCGCGGTGACTGCGCGGCCGCCTGGCTGCGCGACCTGCTGGCCAGCCACCCGCTGCGGCGGCTGCTGGCGGGCGCCAGCTTTCCCGTGCTCAAGCCGGCCTTCGGCTGGTGGCGGGTGGCCTGGATGCCGGCCAGTTTTTATACCTGGCTGGCGACGGTCGGGCGCACGGACGAAGCCCTGGCCGAAGCGCGCGAGGATTTCCTGCGCCTGTGCGCCGCCCGTCGCGAACAGTTGCTGATCGCGCCCGCCGTGGCGCGCCTGCAGGCGAACCTGGCGGCGGGCGACCCGGTGGTCATCGTGACCGGCGCGGAAGCCGGCCTGGCCCGGTCGCTGTGGCGGGCGCTGGGCCAGCCGGAC
>CAZXTV010000166.1:3962-4790 GCA_964643705.1 uncultured Arenimonas sp.
ACGTGCCGGTGGTGGGCTCGACCGTGCGCCCGGCCCTGGGGGGCTACATCGGCGCCGAACACACGGTGGGTCCGCGCAAGTTGCAGGCACTCGGGCGCCTGGGCATCCACCCGCCCTTCGCCGCCGTTTATTCCGACAGCGCCATCGACCTGCCGCTGCTGTGCGAAACCGCCCACCCGGTCCTGGTCCAGCCCGACCGGCGCAACCTGGCCCGCGTCGAAAAACGCCTGCGCGGCGCCTTCGAAACCCTGTTGTAGCCATTGACCCTGTAGGAGCGCCTTCAGGCGCCGAGGCGCTTGAGGAAGCGCAGCGCCCCGTCTTCGTAGCCGCAGGCGCGGTAAAAATCGTTGGCTTCGGCGCGTTGGGGGCCCGAGGTCAGTTCGATGCGGGCCGCGCCGGCCTGGCGGGCGCGCTGTTCGGCTTCGCGCAGAAGCATGCGGCCCACGCCCTGGCGCTGTTCGCCGGACGACACCGCCAGCGCCATGATCCGGCAGGTCGGGCCGCCCAGGGGCAGGTAGTAGCGGATATCCAGGGCCAGCAAGCCCACCAGGCAGCCGTGCCTGTCGGCCACCAGCACCTGCTGGCCGGGTTCGTCAGCCACCGCGCGCAGCCGGCTGGCGGCCTCGTCGCGGTCGCAGGGATAACCCAGCACGCCCAGCAGCGTCGCCACGCCTGCCGCGTCCTGCGCGGCCGCTGGCCGCACCAGCAGGGAGTCGGTGCCGGCGGCCTGGCGGGCCATGGGTCAGCGGGTGCCGTAGACCACGACGGTTTTTCCGCGGGCGTGCAGCACGCCCTGTTCCTGCAGCTGCTTGAGCACGCGCCCGGCCA